>JAGLWR010000079.1 GCA_023133315.1 Methanomicrobia archaeon
CGATTGGAATCATGAAACAATTTATATTCCCTCTCTCCATATATGTTTTATGAACATAGGATGGTTTTCCACGGGGAGAGATCAGGCGGCCATAGATCTTTTAGCGTACGTGTTGAACAAAAATACGAAAATATCCTTTGTGTTCTGTAATAGGGAAAAAGGAGAGCACAAAAAGTCTGATGAATTTATAACGTTTGTACACAACAATGGAATGGATCTTATCTGCTTTTCTTCTAAAAAATTTCTTCCCGATCTGCGGAAAAAAGATAAGAAAGAATGGAGGACTCTTTATGACACCGAGGTTCTTAAGAAAATACCTCATGCAGAACTGAATGTTCTCGCAGGATATATGCTCATTTTAAGTCCTTCAGCATGCGATGCACTGAACACGATAAACCTCCATCCCGCTTTACCCGACGGGCCGAAGGGAGCGTGGCAGGAGGTAATCTGGGAGTTAATTAGAAAAAATGCTAAAGAAACCGGAGCTATGATGCATTTGGTTACAAAGGAGTTAGACAGGGGGCCAGTAGTGACGTACTGTAAATTCCCCATAGATTTTTATGAACTTAGAAAAGATTTTGAAACTGCACTAACAACACGTTCATTCGAAGAAATCAAACGAAAGGGGCATCCTCTTTTCCATAAAATACGGGAAGAAGAATTGAAACGAGAATTTCCTCTTATAGGGTACACAATACAAGCCTTCGAAAATAAAGAAATAGAGATAAGGAGCAAGAAAATTTATTCGAGGGGAAAAGAAATAGAAGGATATGATATCTCTGAAAAGGTAGAAAGAGAGTTGGGGGAGGGTTGATGGATTATCTTCTCCATTTCAGAAGAAAGGGAAAATGGGGGCGCGTAGCAAAATTTTTTATACCTATGATCATGTTTTTTATTTATTTCTTGATTATATATCGCTTAACTAAAATAAACTCTGAGATCGCTCCCCTCATGCTCGCATACTCCTTACCTCCGCTTGGGAAAGAATCTGTTATTCCTGCGGGGATAGCTTTAGGGATGACCCCTGTTACCATGTTCTTGCTGGTGTTTTATATAGACATGACGTTTGCACTATTGATAATCTGGAACTACGATTTGATACATAAATTACCTCTCTTTGGAGAAATACTTAAAAAAATTGAGAGTTCGGGAATACGATTATGGAACAATCATACGTGGCTTGATAGATTGGCGTTTATTGGATTGGTCATTTTTGTATTCATACCCTTTCATGGTACAGGAACAACGACCTCGGCAATAATTGGTAGGTTAATAGGCATGAAACCGTTAAAGACCTTTTTTGCCATTATGACAGGTTCTATTACTGGAACGTTTTTTGTGATTACCTTCTCAGATGCATTTATGTTTTTATTTGGAAGAAAAAATTTATTGATACTGACTTTAGCTATTATTATTATAGTATTTTTACTGTTCTTAAGGAAAAAAATGAGAACTAAAGAGAAAAATTTAGAAAATTACAGTACGTATCCAACAAAAGGCAGAAAGGAGTAAATATATCTCTTTTTATAGTGCTGTCAATCGAACAGTATATCTCTAAAAAGTTAAACAGATTATTTCGAGATGTATTCCTCTTTTCTTCCTGCAAGTCTCGTGGTATGCTCCAGTAAAAGTGACACTGTAATTGGCCCAATGCCTCCAGGTACGGGAGTTATTAAGGATGCTTTCGGTGATACGTTTTCAAAATCCACGTCTCCTCCCACATCTAACACAACAGCTCCTTCTTTGACCATGTTGCCTTTGATGAGATTCTTCACACCGGTTGCAGTTACCAGTATATCTGCTTCTTTCGTATATTTTTTCAGGTCCTTGGTATAGACGTGACACATGGTAACTGTGGCGTTTCTGTTAAGGAGGAGTGCGGCTGTGGGCTTCCCCACACCGTTGCTGTGTCCTACTACAACCACATTCTTGCCACAAACATCTACATCGTATTTTTCCAGTACCTTTATCACAGCGTGTGGTGCGCACGGCACAATATCCTCTATACCTATGAGCATTTTCCCGAGGTTAAGAGGATGAAATCCATCCACGTCCTTTGCAGGGCTGAGGATCTGCATGATCTTCCTTTCGTCAATGTGCTCAGGTAATGGAAACTGCACCAGTATTCCGTGTAGTGTATCATTTCTGTTTAACGAGTGAATGAGATCGATGAGTTCTCCTTCAGTATCGTTTTCGGAGAGGGTATAATGTTCCGAGTAAATACCCACCCGTTTGCACACTTTGTGTATCAATTTCACGTACAGATTCGAAGATCGATTTTCTCCCATGAGAATTGTTGCCAGACCAGGTGTGATGCCGTATATTTCCTTTAATCGAGAAACATCATTTCTCACATTCTCTTCAATTTCTTTTGCAATTTCTTTGCCATCGACGATGATTCTATCGCCTCACAAATTTTTTAAATTCTTTACAGGGTTCTCCTTCGGGACAATACCCCAATTTTTTACATCGCGGCCCAACATTCGCAAAGATGATCGGTGCTTTCTCCTTACAAATTTTCAGCATTTTCCATGCGACTTCCCTAATTTCCCATTGTGATTTTGTACAGCATCTTAACGGGAAGAACACCTCATAAAGTTCTCTACAGTTCATTGTGACGAGTAAATTTGTTTTTGTTCCCGTAGGTAAGATAAATCTCGCATCTTCTTTAGGAACATCGCCATCAACTAAAAGATCATACGCTGCATATACATTATCTAAAATATCACTGACCTTATCATAATGTGTACTGTTCTTTACTGTTTCTGGCATCTTAAAGCTCTCTCTTTTTGGTTTAACTCTCCTCAAACTTTGCTGAGTATACGATGCGATTCTGTGTCTTACCAGTTGATGGGTGCATACCCGAGAAACGGCTTCCAAGCTGAAGGTAAAACTCGCATGTTCGAGAACACTTGTATGCCCTCTATCAACGACAATCTTCACCCACTTTTTGGTATCTTCTTCCGTCCACGCCTGCGAAAATTCACTGAGAGGCCTGCTTGATGCAGATACGTACGCCGCCATGGCACATACTTTGTCTGGATCTCTTGTGTATGTTACTAACTGCACATTCATTTTTCTCACCAATCTATTCGTATGGAGATAATAAACACACAGACTCTGGTGTGCTTGAATACCCAATAGTTTTCTATGTCACTGCACTTATAAAATCTGTGCCTCTATGAAAATGAGTTGGGTTATAAAAGGTTTCAAAAGTATAAGTGATCTTTGCAGGGAGATATCAAAAAAGAAAGAAAAAACGGTAAATTTTTATAATAAGAATGTATACTATAATTTATATGAATACAGGTAAAATGCTTCAGGAAATGGCAAAAAGTTTTCAGAAAAAGATAGACGAAAAGTTCGCACTTATAGTAGATTTTGAGATAGAGGATACGAAAGAGATGTGGCATGTTGTAGTTGAAAAGGGAGAAGTGAGAGTAACCAAAGGTCGACACAATAAATCAGGTTTCAGGTTTATTACGTCCACAGAAACATTGCGTAAAATTTACGAGGGTAAAATGACAGCATTGACCGCTGCTGGTAAGTCAAAAGTCTCAGATAGTGCTCCATTAGACTGGAGATTGCCTGAAGGAATAAAATTCAGTTCGATACATATGGAAAAGGCTCTATTTTTTATTCAACATTTTTTTAACAGGAATATTCCTGAAAAAATCTTGTTGGGAGAAGAGTATTCTCGTGTAGTCCACGGAGGGCATGCAATTCCACTGTATTACCATTCTGGATTAAGAAGCGCGTGGTACCTGGTGAAAAAAGGAGAATTACTGAATGAACCAGGAGAAACAAACCCATTCCCTCAGGCGTTTGTATTTATAGAAGGAGAAGGATTTGCGAAAATTGGGGATAAAAAGATACCCGTAAAGGCCAACGAATCCTACTACATTCCTCCCAACATAGAACACAATGTCTGGACAGAGAGTGATACCCCCTTGGTATTCATATGGTTTGCCTGGGGTGAAGGTGCATAAACAAGAGTGAAATTTACATCGAATACTCTCTTACTTTAATAAATGAAAGATTCTACCCCTAAATTACGTTCCCTCCTCCCATGATTCCAAATATTTTTTCTGTGCTTCAGTCAACTGATCTATCGTTATGCCAAGAGAATCGATTTTTATTCTTGCAACCTTGTAATCTATCTCCTTTGGAACGTTGTATACTTTAGGAATTAGATCATTGGTCAAAATATACTCTGCGGATAGTGCCTGGATACCAAAGCTCATGTCCATTATCTCTATTGCGTGCCCGTCTGCACACGCCAGATTGACGAGCCTTCCTTCTCCCAAAAGGTATATCCTTTTACCATTAAAATTGTACTCTGTGATGTTTTTTCGTGCGTCTCTTTTGGGTAGTTTTTCTAAAGTTTCTACATCTATTTCTATGTTAAAATGTCCTGAATTGCAGAGAATGACATTGTCTTTCATCAATCGGAAATGCTTCTCAGTGACCACATCTCTACAGCCAGTCGCCGTCACGAAGATATCACCGATCTTTGCTGCATTCTCCATCGTCATGACCTTGAATCCATCCATGTATGCTTCCAATGCTTTTATCTTATCTACCTCCGTTATGACAACATTTGCTCCCATTCCCCGTGCTCTTAACGCGATGCCTCTCCCCACCCATCCGTACCCTGCTATCACGACGTTTTTACCTGCCAGGATTATGTTTGTCGTTCTCATTATGCCATCTAATGTAGATTGTCCAGTTCCATGTCTGTTATCAAAAAGATGTTTACAGTATGCATCGTTTACATTTATTATTGGAAATTTAAGCTTTTTTTCTCTTTCAAGTGCTTTCAATCGTATTACTCCTGTAGTCGTTTCTTCGCAGCCGCCCTTTGGCTGTACCTTCTTTTTATGGGCATACGCAATGATATCTGCCCCGTCATCTATAATTATCTCCGGCAGGAACTCCATAACTTTCTCTATGTTCTCATAATACTCTTTTTCATTAAGCCCATGCCATGCGTATACATCTATTCCCTTTTTCACCAATGCTGCACAGATATCGTCCTGTGTCGATAACGGATTGCTCCCTGTAATTCTTATCACCGCACCTCCTGCTTTGAGCGTCTCTGCCAAAAAAGCTGTTTTTGCTTCTATGTGAAGACACATTCCTATTTTTATATTTTTAAAAGGTTTTCTATTCTCAAAATCTTTTTTAATACTATTTAAAATCGGCATGAAATTTGAAGCCCATTTTATCTTTTTTTCTCCTTCCTCAGCTAAATTTATGTCTTTTATTTTCATACAGCTCCCTCTAATGCATTTTTACACTGGCATCTCCTCTCTTCAGGAATTTCTTCAATACTTTTTAAAATTAGTCTTTTCACTTTTTCTATGTTTTCATTCATTATTTCCTTTACCTCTGTGTGTGTGAGCTTTTTTTTCGTTATCCCTGCAGCCATGTTTGTTACCATCGCAATCGTACAGTAACATATCTCCGCTTCCCGTGCAAATATGACCTCAGGAACATTTGTCATTGATACAACATCTCCTCCCATCTTTCGAAACATCGCTATCTCTGCAGGCGTTTCAAACCTGGGCCCCTCTGTGCAGACGTATACCCCTTCGTGTATTGCAATTCTTTCTTTTTTTGCTGCTTTTTTTACGATATCTCTTAACTCGGGACAATACGGCTCGGAAAGATCTACATGTACAACTTTATCATCATACAATGTATATTCTCTATTTTTTGTAAAATCTATAAATTGTTTCAGTAATACGAGCTCTTTTGGTTTAAACTCTGGATTCATTGAGCCTACCGCCGTTGTGGCAAGAATTCTCTCTACTCCTATTTTTTTAAAAGCAAGAATATTTGCTCTGTAATTTATTTTATGTGGGGCTACTGTATGTTTTTCACCGTGTCTTGCCATAAAAGCTATTTCTTTACCTTTGTAACTCGTTTTCTTTATTTTTACCTCTCCGTACTTCGTTTTTACAGTTTTTCCCTTTTCGGTTTCAAAAAAGTTATAAACGCCTGATCCTCCAATAATTCCTATCATACTTGTGTTCTGTTTCTTCCACTTTTATCTTTTTCGTA
>JAGLWR010000008.1 GCA_023133315.1 Methanomicrobia archaeon
GAAGCCCAGAAGGAGCTTCTATCGGGATACGGGGGGGTTCTTGACAGAGTGAACAAAGAAAAGCTCAAAGAAGCCACGACACCGAACAACGTTGCCATATCCCTGGCAGGAGAGCCGACCATGTATCCACTGTTAAGCGATCTCATCGACGAGTATAAAAAAAGGAACTTCACAACGTTCCTCGTTACAAATGGTACGAATCCCGATGTTCTTGAGAATATATCTCTCCCATGGAATTTGTACGTTACCATCCCCGCCCCGAATAAAGAAGTATATGAAAAATTGTGCATTCCGCAGATACCTGACGGCTGGGAACGAATCATGGAAACGCTTGAACTTTTCCCCTCGTTAGACACGAAAAAAGTAACACGACTGACGCTGGTAAGAGGGTATAATTTAAAAAAACCTGAGGAGTATGCAAAATTAATAGAAAAAGCGTCGCCAGAGTACGTGGAAGCCAAAGCGTACATGTTCGTTGGGTTCTCACGATTGAGACTCACCATAGAAGCCATGCCCTCGTTTTCAGAGATCATGCGCTTCGCGCAACAACTGGAGGAGATGACAAACTATAAAATCAAGGACGCCTCTGAAGATAGTAGAGTAGTTCTGCTGGTGAAAACATGATAAAAGCTTTCAATATCAAAAGTGTAGAAGCACGAAAATTTGTTAACGAGTACACCCTCCCAAACCTGAGAATATCCAATAAAAATATGGTGACAGATATAACCAAATCCGATGAGGATATAAAAGTAGACTTTGTTTTTATTGTGGAATATAATCCAAATTTGGCACATATAAAGATAGAGGGAAGCCTGGTGTACTCGGGAGAAGATTCTCAAGCTATTTTAACTTCATGGAAGAAAAAAAAGAGTGGGAAAAAAGTCCAGAAACTCCAGATGTCCATCGTGCAGCGATGTCTGATCGAGAGTGTCATTCTGGCAAAGGAGATCAACGTCGTCCCGCCGATACCGTTACCCACTACGCAGGAAAAGAAGAAAGATTACGGAGCGATGTTTGGATAATCAGATAATCTTATCGATGGACGTATGGAAATCCCCTGATATCTTGTCTTCATGCATAACGCCATCAAAATATTCATTTTTCAGGTCTTTTTCGAACATTATTTTTCTTAAAATGTTTTTAAAAGCTTCTTTTTTATCATCCATGCACGCAAGCCTGTGAGCTTCTAACAGGGGATACGGATACCCAAAACAGAGAGGATTTTTTGAGAAATACGCGAGCTTTGGAAAGATGTCTTCATCCGCATTCACTACATCGACCCTGAAGGTTCTTCCTTTCTCATGAAGCCGTGCGATGTAGACGTCCCCGATTACGACCCGTTCATACTTTTTCAGTTCTATATTTACTTTATAATACCATTTTCCGGGATTTTTTATGACCATAGTATCCGGGATGCCGGGTTCCAGAAGATTTACCTGTGTTTTTTTGCTCACTCCCGCTATGGAGCTTTCAAGGTTTTTTATGTCCTCTTTTATCTCTTTGTAAGAAGTTATCAGTGCCCCATCATAGAGAACGACGTCGCAGTGTTCAGACGCTTTTTTAAGCATCTCCATCTCGTAGGCGATCCTCAGAGAATCGATGTTCTCTGTAAGAACTGCTCTGTTCTCGACAAAATAATCTTTTATTTTGTACTTATCGTAGATGACAAATCCGTACCGTACGATGCCAATGTTTTTTACTCCGTTGCTCCATAAAATAGACGATCCCCCGTCCACTGCTGCGACTTCACCTTCTTCTTCTCTCTCTATATAACGAACGTCAAACTCTTTTCTTTTTTGATACAGGCTTTGCAGTTCGGCGAGTATACCTTCCATTTCTTCTTCGATCATCAGTTATTTATAGAGGACTGAGAATAAAAGCATTGTGAAAATCGGATGCTGCCTGGATAATTTGTCGGATGGGTTCCCGGAAAAAACGATCACACAGGTCTACGGAGACTTCGCCACGGGGAAAACCACACTCTGTTTGCAGTTGTGCTCCCAGAGTTTCAAGATCGGAAAAAAATCCATATACGTCGATACCGAAGGGAGCTTCTCGCCTGAACGACTGCTCCAGATAAATCCGGAAATGGACTTGAAAAAAATTCTAGTTTTTGAACCTTACTCATTTGAAGACCAGTGTGAAGTTTTGGAAAAACTGGAAGAGACGGTAGACGATGAGATCGGGTGTATCATCGTGGATTCCATGGTATCGCTTTACAGATTAAAAGGAGGTACTTACGATGAAAAGAGAGATCTGAACAGGCTTCTCGGTAAGCAGCTCTTGAATCTCTCAAAGATAGCACGAAATTATAACATCCCCGTCGTGATAACAAACCAGATCTACGAAGATTTTGACAATGGCATAACACCTTTGGGAGGTAGTGTTTTGAGATACTGGTCTAAAATAATAATCAAACTGGAGAAAATCCCGGAAAAGATCGGACAGAGGAAGGCGACACTCGTCAAGCATAAATACAAAAAAGAAGGAGATTTTTGCGAGTTTTTATTAACAGATGCGGGGATCATATAACCGTTTTCTTCCATCTTCCCGTCATGAAAAATGCCAGCGCAACTAAACTTCCAAAAATATTGCTCAACGCCATGCCAAGCCAGATGCCGCTCGCTCCCTTATCCAGCGTGAAAGCGAGGAGATAGCAGAAAGGGATTCTCATTCCCCAGAGCCGTATCATTCCCAGTACCATCTGATATTTTGTCTGTCCCGATCCCTGGAACGTCGAGCCCACCGTTTGAAATACCGAGAAAAATGGAAGCGAAAAAACGAAGATCCTGATGAAGTTCATTCCCTCTGCGATGACCTCGGGATCGTCTACGAAAATCTTGAATGTCCACGCTCGTGTGAGATACAGGGCAATGCTAGTCGCCATGAGTATCGAGAATACGATACCGATACTCGTCCACACACATTTTTCTGCCCGTTTTTCCTGCTGGGCTCCTAAATTCTGCCCTATCATCGTGGTATTTGCCCCTGCAATGCCACCGGTAACGGTGAATATTATACTTACGATCCTGTTGCCGATACCGTATGCGCCGATGGTAGCGATACCGATCTTGTTGACGAATTTCATCAGAATAACGAATCCGAAGGCAACGGTACTCTGGCCGATTGAGGCAGGCATGCCGATCGACAAAATTTTCTTGATAAACTCTTTTTCTGGCATCAGATACTTTTTCTCCAGTTTTATTCCCACTCGTCCAGAAAAAAGTAGGTACACGGCGATGAGCCCGACAAATGCCCGTGATATGACCGTAGCCCATGCTGCACCCGCTACTTCCATCCGCGGGAAAAATCCGATACCAAATATCATCAGTGGATCGAGTATCATGTTCAGAACGAGCGACGTACCGGTGATCTTCACAGCTGTGCGCGTATCGCCGAATCCTCGCAGAATGAAATCAAATGCCAACGTCATGAACATGAAGGGTATCCCGAGAAAAATGATCTGGATATAACTCAACACGAGATCAAAAATTTCTGGAGGGACACTCACAAAACGTAATATATACGGCGAAAAAAAGAATCCAGCGATTCCGATTACTATAGCTATTGTAAACATGAACACAAAAACCTGGGTGGCTGCCTTGTTTGCCATCTCCTTCTTCTGTGCACCGATGTACTGGGACACGAGTGCGATCCCGGCAATTCCCGCTCCCATTCCCAATGATATCATGAGCCAGACAATGGGCCACGTATTCGCCGGCGCAGCGATCGCCTCTTTTCCCAGCTTTCCCAGCCAGAACATGTCTATTAGGTTATACAACGTATGAAGAAGACCTCCTATCATAAGTGGCCAGCCCAGCATTAACAACGTTTTTGCGATGTTCCCGTTCAAGATCTGATCCTGGTACTTTGTCAGCTTCTCGTTCATAGTGTATTGAACATAATATCTTTTAAAAATGTATGGTTGTACCAACGTGTGAACGAAAGGGTGTGAGTCAGTTGGTATGACGTTAAAAATATCTTTAAATGTTTCTTTATTTCATATTTCTTAGAATACACTTCTTAGGAAAAATATGTATAAAATTTCTTTAAAGAAATTATATCATCTACCCCTCTTTTTCCATTCATTTTTTTAATCTTTATATCTTTTCTTGAACAGAAAAGTATAAATATATACCTCCAATATTATAATGCTAAGGAAATCGAAGTTATCCATAGCAGAATGTTCAATCAGTTACCAAAAGGGAAAAAAATGGAAATTGCAGAGAATCATGTAAGCCTAGATAGAGCAGAGGTAGTTTTAGCTTTAAATGATCTAGCTATCAAAAGGATAATCCGATCTTATGAATTTAGGAGCCCTACTCACTATGTAATGAGAACTCACGTTCTCTTTCAAAACTTAAGTAAATATGATTGTCATGTTGTCCCTGGAGAATTCTACAAAAAAGAAATTTTTATTGATTTCAAAGCTTACGATAGAAACAACGTTGAAGGAATTCTAATTCCTTCTGATAAGAATGATATACTTCTTATCAAATATATTTTCTTGAGGATGATTGATGATATAGAGAGACGTTCTCTTGATCCAAAAAGCAAACTAGAGGCAAAAAAGAGACTCTTCTATTTATTCACAAATCAAAAGAGATATTCAACTTTAGATCACATTTCTAGAGGGTATATCGTAAAAGCTTTGAATATGGAGTTTCAAGGCCCCCTAGCGAGTGGTTTTTTTGACAGTATGTGGGAGGGTACAAAGAGCATGACTGATTATTTGAATTGGGAGCTAACTAAGGATCTAAAAATTGTAGATATTTGTTCTTCCAATACAAAAAGATTTATTCTTCGCTTTGATGACTACTTTCTCCAATTAATTCTGTTAAAAAATCCTATAGCCCGAGATAACTATAGCACACTAACCTTAGAAACAGAAAGATTTCGATCCAGTCAAAAGAGATTCTATAGATTAAGTGAAGAACTTAAACTCTCAATTGGTACATGTCCTCTCTTACCACGCCAAGAAAAATCAACATTTCATTATATGATCAAGCCTCCCAAGGGGATTCAATTAAGGAGAAGCCCTTATTTAAAACATATATTAAAACCTCCTCGATCCTTTCTTTCATTGAGAGAAAAAATTATTAATCCAAAATGTTTTGACATCTTGCATACTTCTTCGTCCGAAAGATGCACAGATACTTTGGAGTCATTGAAGATTTTTCAGCAATCAGCGAAGAGAAGTGAGACTTTAAAGGAGATCTTTGCACCAAAAAAAGAAGACCCTTCCTCAGACATTCGTGCACAGATTAAAAATAATCTAATTTTCTTATATTTTCGTAGCCCAAGAAAAGGAGACAAAGTTATATGTAATAAAAATCATGAAGTAAAGATAAGGATGGGATTGGAGAGGGGAGGAGTCTGCTTTTTTCATTATCTTCTGATGTTTTTCCTACTTTGTATGTTTTTTTTATGTCTTCATTGGTTCTTGGAAATTCACGCAGGTTCAAATCTAGAAATACCAAGCTCTTTCTGGACATTCACCTTTTTTGTGATTGCTCAATCAATATCTGTCATTTTTGATTATTTTAGGAGAAATGATGCACAACGCTATTTCATGAGATTCAATATAAGCATCATTTTGTTATTAATTGTTGCAGTAATCTTTCTTTTGTTAGCAATAGTCGCCTTGCCTCTATTTTGATTCGATAGATTCCTTCAATTGTTTTAAGCCACGGATAAGTTCATCTTTAGATGTGAACACTTCATCAGATAGAAATATGGGCCAAGGAGTAGGTATCTCATTTTCTGCTAAGGATATGACCTTTTTTCCTCTCTTTCTGGCTTCGTTCATTTCTATGGAGGTTCCAAAACTCGGCCCTTCTAGTAATACCACAAGAACATCAGTTTTGTCTACAAACTTGAGATCGTGCTGAACTATTCTATTAGATAGATCCCTGTTAAAACGAAAATCCTTGATATTGCTATAATCCATTCCTTCTTCGGATATATGATCAATAATATCGAAACCTTCTTGTAAGAGGAATTGTTGAAGCTCTCTTATCTTCTGAATTCCTCCATATCCTATAGATCCACATACCATTATTTTCATGTTTTTCACTCCTAAAGTCCTTTTTGTTCTTCAGCTAATTCAGAAAGTTTGGGGGTACTTCCTCCATGTCTACTAATTCTTGGTCTTATTTTTATTGAGATCAAATTTTCCGTTAGATCATTGTGAATTAAGGCATATCCAGGATTTTTTGGTAGGTTCCTTAAGTAATCTATAATATTTATGTTGTTATCAGTCATTTTTACATCAGATATTTTTTCGCCTATTGCATCTACATCATTTTTGGCAGTAATACGATGGATTATTGTGGTATCACATTGTGTCAAAACTTCATCACTTAATGCACCAGGTTGTTGTGTAGCAAATACTAAGGAGATACCTCTTTGTCTACTCTCTTTTGCAAGTTTTATGACTGCTTCAGCCGATAATGGTTTCTTTTTCCCTGTTTTAGGAACAAACTGATGTGCTTCATCGAAAAAAATCCAAACGAGTGGTACTTTTTCCCATTTTATGTCTTCTCCTATTTTAGCGAGTTCCTCACTAACTCTTGCGACACTTCGCAAATCAAATATCTTTTTGCAAAGAATACTAATTACTGTAGATCGAATACTATGTGATAATAAACTTAAGTCGATAATTGCAACTTGCGATGGCTTGATTAATTCTTGTAAAAAGAGACCTTTATCACTAAATATGCCCCATGATTTGGCATTTTCAAGCTTATTTATGAGTGCTAGTTTTACATTATCATCATAGGCACTGTTTTTTTCTACTCTATTTATAATATCATCTACACTATAAAAAATACCTCTTTCATCTCTTACTTTTTTTAAAGATTTAAGAAGAAGAATTGCTTGGGGCTTGGTTGATGCAATATCGAGACAATTTAACCAATCTTCTAGCACTAATTCAGAAGGACGAAGTGAAAAGCCTAGATGAAAATATTTTGAGTAAACCTTATTCTCTTTGTATCTTCCTATTCCATACGGATAGCAAACAACAACACTGTATCCTTCTGGTTCCAATTCCCATGATTCTAGCAAATTGTAGTTTTTACTGGGGCTTTGCATTGTCCAAAAAATTCCCATTGTATCTATCAAAATCAGAGAAAGATTCTCTTTAATTTCTATATATTTTTTCATTTTTGAGATAATTCCCTCACAAAGGACTCCCATCGTGTATGATTTTCCCTGTCCTCTCTTCCCACATATGAGCATTACGTGAGAGTCATCTATGTCCACATAAACACTTTTTTGGTTTTCTTTTTCCTTTCCTAAAAAAACACTATATTTTAAATCTTTTTTTGTTGGATTTAATTTTCCTACAATTATTTCATCCATGTGATCACCTATTCTAATAGTCCGAGACATATCAATTCAATAATTGCTACTAATTTTTTATCTCTTTCATTCTTATCTTCTATTTCTCTATATTCTATACATAGTTCTTTTAGTTTTTTCTCTTGCTTAAACTTATATTGTAGAATTTCCATATAAGTTTCTGGAGGGACTTCTTTTAAAGAGGGGGCATGTTCATCGGCTTTTATCATTTCTTTTACTACATTCTTCTCTTTTAAAACGTTTTCTTCAAATATGCTATATTCTTCATTTAAATTTTGATAACTAGTAAATCTATCAATCCATTCTTCCCACTCTTCAATTTTTAAATTGTTTTTCCTTAATTTATCTTGAGTATGTTTTGCATTCATCACCAATTCATTTAATACACCATCATAATCGCTCTTTTTAATTAAAATACCACACATTTTTATCATTTGATCTAATATTTTTTCCATATCTTCTTTTTTATTATCAAATTTAATTTTAATTTTTTTTAAGATGTTCAGATCTTCAACTTTCTCTTTTTCTTTCAATTCTTGTGGCAATGCTAATTTTGTATCAATTTTGATATCTGATATCTCTTTATTAATTTCTTTGATTTTTTCTATTTCTCTGTGTATTTTTATCCATTCTTTCTTATCTTTGATCTGTTCCTTTATGGTAGTCGTACAGAAGTGTAATCGGTTGATTTTCTTTTGAAATTCTTTCTTATTTTCAATAAATTGTTCAAATGAATCGATATTTGATAAACTACAATTCTGTAATTCGTCATATTTGGTTTTTAAAACTTCATTTACCTTTTTGATTAATTCATTTAAATCCCTTATTTTTCCTTTTGTGTTCCCATACTCAGAAAATTGATCAAGTAATTCGTCTATTCTGCATAATAAATTATTAACTTTCTTTGAAATTAAATAGAATTTTTCTTTGTAAAGACTTTCCTTTTTATCTTTGTTGATCGCACTCAAAAGATAACTCACAAAATCTCCCAAGCCCTTAACATTAATACCTTCATCCTTTAGCACTGTATCCATTTCTGAAATTTTTCTAAGAATTTCTTCGTTTGGTGAATATTCATTTCTAGTTTTGATTTGATCCCCCATTGATTTAATAACTTCAATTAAGTCATTAGTATTTCTTATTTTATAAATCTTCATTTCATAACTCAAGATTTCTTTTGAAATGCTCAAATCAATTTCACTTTCAGATTGAAGTTTGATCAATGCAGTTAATGCCTCAGGAGTACTATATTCTCCACTTTTTCTTTTATTTTTTATTTTTTCAAAAATCTCTCCTAAAGACATATAAGCATCGTATAATATTTCGATATTAATTCCATTTATACTCAAAGTAGTTAACTCTTCTTTAATTTCCTCAAGTTCGTTTTCAAGTTCACCTATTTTTCTTCTAAGTGATTCCTTAGGTTTCGCGATTTTATCTTTTTCCATATCTATTTGTCTAGAAAATTTTAAAGCTTCTAAATACAAATCAACAAGTAGTCTTGGAGTTGTTGTAGATTTAGATTCTAAGCATTGAAGATATACTTCTTTCCTCCTCAATTCATCTTTATCTTCGTTGAATAGCTTCTCAACTTTTGTTTTAACTTTTTTAAATCCTTTACAATTTTCAAATTTAGATTCTATTTCATCCCCAGGTCTTTTATAAGCAACAAAGTTAAGCTCTTCCAGCAAAGTTTTACAATTTTTATATGTCGTTTTTGCTGCATCTGGATTATTATCAATGAATTCTTCCCATTCATCCCTTGTACTTATTTCTCCAGATTTGATTTCTCCCATAATTTCAGAAAATACTTCTTTACAATCCTTTATCTTTCGTTCAGTTAGATTTTGAGTGTATTTAGCCAATGTATCAAACTTTGTGTCTTTCAAGAAATCTTCTATGATGAACATTTTGTATTCGTCTTTAAAGGCATCTCTTATCTTTGCACCGATAATTTGTTGGTAAAACACTTTTCCATAATCATTGAACTTTCCTATCAAATCCTCTTTTTGATCTTTATGTTCATCTTTCTCAGAGACAGAATCTTTCTTGACAAGCATTAACTTATATAAATCTTCAATACATATTTCTTTTGTAAGATGCAAATCCTCTCCATATTTTTCTAAGAAATCAATTCTCATTGTTTCTTCTTTGCCATGATATCCCCTGACAAAGATACCCTCATTGCACAAAATTACAAGAATTGAAAATAAATTGCCAACATTACTTAATAAGATTTTGGAAATTTTTGTATTTTTATAATTTCTAATTTTGTTGCTAAATCTTGGTACTATTATCATTTTATATTGAGGATAATCATCAGATACCCATCTATCACAAACGACATATTCAATTTTCTCATCCGAAATTGTTCTTGTGTTAATTATAGGATTCTTTATCCCTTTCTTAGTTTTTCTAGTTTTTTCTGGTAAATTTATCGTCAATCCTTTTTTTATAACTTCGACAACAGAGAACTTATTTAAATTTCCTTTTTTGGGGCCAACTTTGATTGGATATTCATTTAAAAGTTTAGAAATAAATTTATCTCGATCAAAAGATGAGATAGATGAGGGTGGAGAAGTAAAAATCTTATTTATACTTCCTTCATTAAGCCTAACAGATCCATTTTCAAGGCTAAATATGTGCTCTTCATCCCTTGATTCTTTCAATTTTTTGTTAATAGTACACAACAAATCAAATGCTTTATTGATGTATCTTTCTCTTTGTCTCTCATGATAAGAATCAGAAGGATCAAAATCTTTTAAAGCTTCTATTTTATATGTACCATTTATTGATCTGCTAAGAAATTCTTCTTTCTTGATTGCACCGAATACAAATCCTCCAATTAGTATTTCAAATAAATTGTAAGCCGTATTTCTAATTATTTCATCTTCATCTTCCTTGTCAATCCTTTTTTTGATATTAGTTTTGAATTTAACGTCAAATTTTCTTTCCATTCCTTCAGAAACACTCAAGTCCCCCAATATTCTTTCAAATGATGATAAAAATAATGATTTATCAAGATACTTAACATCTTCTTTAGTTTTTTTCCAAATGTCCCAAAGAGATTTGAATATCCCTATCACTGTTCGAATATTCTTCTTTCTCATAAAGATTCTAGAGGGATCATACGCAATTTTTTCGACAAGTTCTTCTTTTATTGGATAAAAATCTCTATCGTTACTTAAGCCATGTTTTTCTTTCCATTTTTTCAATCGTTTTCTTATTACAAATTTTGAAAATTCTCTAAACTCACCCTCCTCAATTTCACCAATTAATATTTTTTTAGGATTTCTTCCTTTTGGACCAAATAGCTCCGGATCGATTCTTTCAAGAAGTTCACGAGTTATTTCAGCAAAAGAAAACATAATAAAGGAATGACTAAGAATTTCTTCTTCCAATTGTTTTTTAGGAAGTGTTCTCATCACCATTTTCATGGATGCCTCAGTTTCTTTTGATATACCTTTTCCGCTAGCAAGGAGCGTTGCAAGTTCTCCTTCATCAATAAATATAAAAAGTTTACCGAAGTTTGAAATTCTTTCTTTTAAGATTTGTAAAGAAAGATTGATATAATCAACAAAGTTTCCTTCATTAACATTTTCAAAATGTTTCAATGCTTTTTCTACATAATCTTTTTTTTCTGGATGTTTCAAATCTTCCTTTATTTGATCCTCTGATTTATCCATGTCCTTGGCAGTTAATTTTATTCTCATATCGGTCGTATCTATCCCTTCATTTTTCATAAGTTCGGTAATCTGATCAACTGTTTCTTGAATTACTTTATTAAGAGTGAATGATTTTTCCAATTCAATTTTGATTGCATAGCACTTCTTTTCATCGAAATTAAGTCGCAATTTTTCTCCTTTATTATCTGCTATTTCTAAGTCTTCATTGATCCATTTCCTAAAAGTATCAATAGTAGCTGTTTTCCCACAACCATATGCTCCTTCAAGAGTTGCAAATAAATCTGTGGAAGTTCCAGTTACAACATCTTCTAAATACTCCTTTAATTCTTTCCTGACTCTTGTCAGATAGAACATATCTATTTCCAAAAGTCCTTTACGTATGTCATCTTCTGCAGTCAGAGATTGAAATGGGTTTCCACCTATTTTTTTCCATTCTTTCATTTTATCACTTCCCACACACCCCTTACTACTTCTCCTTTAGTGTAAACAACAAATAGGAACATATTTGGCTCAAGAGTTCTAATTATATTTTCATAATGTGGCAATTGGTTAGTTTTGGAAAGCATTACAATTTCATGGGAAATATCGATGTATTTCTCAATATTATCTCTCAGCTTATTTTTTTCTATGGGGAACATTGGAGGAAGCAATATAAATTTTAATTCCTTTTCTTTACATATTTCCTTAAATGTCTCTGCGAGTTTATCAAATTTAAGATTTTCTATTTTTATAAGACATGCGTATGGAGTTTCCCTATTTTCCAACTTTGAAATGATTTTGCCTTTCAAATCACTCATTTCGTCACCTCAGTAAATTATTTTAGAGTAGCCAGCTTCATATTCTCTGTATAGTTTATTCTCCTTAATAAACCTATTTATCTTTTCAGAGACAATCAATTTTTCTATTCCAAAATTTTCAGATATTTCTTTAATAAGATCTTTTTCTAATCTATGGCCATGATACTTTTGCAGATGCTTTCTTATTTCATTTAATAATATCCCATCAAAATTTGACGCCAAATAATTTACATTAATTCTGAATTCTTTGGTATCATCTTTTTTCAAAATTTCAATCCCTAATAAGAGAGATATTATTGAATTTGTATCTTTTTTATCAGATACTTTACTTTGAATTTCCAGTTTGCTAATTTTTCCTCTGTTCTCTTTGCATCTAGAGATAAGTTCGTTGATAATATCTCTAAATCTTGAATATTTGTTACTATTACTTAATAATAACTTAAAAAGTAATTTATTGTATTTTTTTTCATTATCTAATACGTTGTAAAGAGTTCTACCTTCCTCAGTAAGGTAATACATATTTTTGCTATCTTTTTTGATCGCATTTATTCTTCTTAGCATTGTTAAGACATCATTGTCATCATTATAGCCTGAAACTCTTAATCCTTCCTCATTTCTCAGATATTCAACTTCTTTCTTTATTTCTTCCTTACTATAGAAATCTGCTTTTCCAAGTATCTCTAGTAAATTTTTTAAATGATCGTATCCCGTTGTACCAAGTTGTGGGAGAGATTTGGCCATTTAATCACCTCCGATTTCAAAAATCAATAAAGGCACAAATATTTCGTGAAGGGAAAATCCACCATGCGTTGCTTGTTCTCTCATAGAGTAAAAAGTTTGATATTTTGGGGAAAGGATTAGATCAGGTTTATATCCCGATAATTCTTTTTCAAGTATTCTGTCGATATCATTTTTTTGTAAGATCCACCAATTTTCTTTATCAATAAAGTTAGGAATACTCTTTAACGGATCACTGCCATTCAATGAATATATAGAAAAATTCCTCATTTTTCGATAATAATGATACTTGAATGATTTATATTCCTCTAGAAGCTTATATATCAAGCTTTCTTGTACTTTAACTTTCTCGGTTCCGGCCAAACTGATCAAATCTTCTTTTTGGATCCTACCATGGTCGCCTGTAACTATTAGAAAAATTTTCAAAGGTATTTCTTCAGTTATTGATTCAATACTTTTCAGAAGAGTTGTAATATATCCTTCTATATGTCCAAGAATGGAATATTCGTGAGATATATTTGTCTCATCCTTTTCAACTCCACTATGTCCCTTTCTATCAACTCTCGGATGAAGGATCACAGCTAAAATCCTAATATCTTCTCCTTTTTCGTAAATATTTTTAATATTTTCGTTCAATATAGTTTTTAATTCGCATAGTCTTTGTTTTTCTGTTCCTAGCTTATCAGATGCTATAATGTCAACAGCGTTTTTTCCCTTGAAAAGTTGATTTAATTTTGTTTTTGAAGGAAAAGAAGAACAAATATAATTTTTGGAATGATCTATCCATAGTCTTTGTTCAGTTAATGTAGCAAAATCACTTCTTTTTTTTGATAGAAATTCTTCTCCTTCTTTTTCTTCAATTAAGACTATTTCACTTTTTGGGTTCTTCTTATTAATGAACTTATTTGAAACAGCACCATGTTGACTTGGAAAAACTCCGGTAAATATAGACATGTGACATGAGACTGTCTCAGTTGGGAATGTAGTCAATATAGGTTTTGCAACACTTGGTACCAAATTTGCGCGAAGCCCTATCCAATCTTGATACGAAAGTGCATCCATAATCAAGAGAACTACAATTTGAGTAGGATTCAGTTCTTCTATTTCCTCTGGAACATTTGTTTTTTCTCCTAGAAGATAATTAATAATTTGTCTTATTTGCGTAACGTTCCATAACCGATCGCATATCGGATATTGATTTACTATTTCATCATTTATGGTACGATAAAACTTCACCAAAAAATGAGAGATTTTTGATTTCTTTTGGGAGAATTTGTTATAATAACAAAATAGTTTTGTTATAAGGTTTGGTGTAATTCCATACTTCTCATAGCTCCTATACAAATCTTCTATAGTCTCTGCTAGTTCCGTTATATCGGAGAATCTAGAAAATGGTTTTTCCATATTAGGACCATAGAAATGGATAAGATAATTGATTTCTTTCATAACGAGATCTAAATCCTCCTTTACACTATCCACCATTTTTGAAGTTTCATAATTTGAAATTTCTTCCTCTATTTTAACCAAAAAATCTTTGACGACATTGGAATTCATTTGATCCATCAACTCATTAATATCAGCCTTGGATGTGGCTTGAATTAAGTATAGAAACTTTCCATAAATATCTAAAATCTTGGCGAATTCCTTTAACTTTGATTGCAAATTTTCTTTGTCAATGTCTCTATACAATCTTTCTTTAATTTCGTCAATAAATTCTTCTTTAATGAAAGTTCGGAGATAATCTTGATAATCTAGATAGGTTCTAAGATTTTCATTTGCATTCTTTTCAATGTAATTGTTCAAAATTGGTGAACACATTAAGAGATTCTCCTCAAGTCCATAATTAGATCTCACAAAATTATCTAATTCAGTCCTCGTTTTCTCTTCATTTAAAAGCTGTTCTGTAATACATTTAAGAGAATTAGAATAGCTTTTTACTGATTCCTTTCCAAGTTTGTTACATTCCCTCCACAATTTATCTTGATATTCTAATATGCCTAGATAGTTTTCTGGAATTCTGGAGCCTTTAAAAGTTTTACTTGTTAAGATAGCAAGAGCAGTCATCTTTAGCCTCAAAAAATGATATGGAATTGAAATTTTAATATCTTGTTTACTGATTTCTTCTATAACATTTCCAATTTTATTTATATGTTCAGTCCATTCACAAAGCGGTGTAATTGATTTGAAAGATTTCATATCATGCTTATTACTAGTTTGAAGCAAAAATCTCTCCCAACTAAAGACAAGAGGATTGGGAATGAATTGTCTTTTTTTCATCATGAGTTCTTTTGCAAATGGTGTTAAAATTAGATCAGAATTGCGAATCTTTATGAGGTCTAGCATGACACAACTATACCACATAATCAATTTCTTGAGATCTTCTCTTGAAGTACCTAAATTTAGTTCTTCAAAACGTTTTACATAGGTTTCATCAAATATTTCTTTTAAGAAGTTTCGATATTTTTTTTCTTCTCCTTTCGCGATGTGCCAAATAATGTTTTTTTTGTCAATCTTGAAAAAACACTCATGAAGTGGTTTCCATATATTGTTGATATAATCTCGAAAATTGAAATTATGCTTTTCCAGTTTAAACATTTCCCAAATTAAAAAACAGCTATCAAGGGTGCATAAAAATTGCATAAGGGGTAAATTTTGTATTCGGATATCATAATGAGCATTTACTAATTTTTGGACAAGCATTTTAGGATCTTTAATATTTAGTTTTGTAGAATCATACGATAAGCTTTTGTAATCAATGTTTTCCTCTAATTTATTCAGAACTTCCTCTTCACAAATAATTATTGTATTCTTATCTGGATAAAGGGCCAAATTGATATCTTCCTTGATTTTATTATCATTTAAGTCAACATTTTCCAAGCCAAAAATTATGTTTGCTCTATTATTGCTAATTTCGTGCCTTTTTGATAAGCTAAAATCGACCTCATTTATTTCGAATGGGATAATTAGCTTGATCAAATCAATAAGATGCTGGTAGTAACCAACAACGACAACAATTTTTCCTCCATTTTGAATACTGTAAAATAGTTTCTCATCTATATGAATCCAATTCACCAAATTTGAAAACCATCCATTACTCTTTTTGCTTCTAAACACTATTCTGTCAGCCAACATTCCACCCTCAATTGATTTCTCATTTTTTTAGCATATCTCCACAGATAATATAGACCAGATTTCTTGTACATATCCTCCAGAAAAGCTTCATATACGTCCTCCCCCTCATTCAATAAATCATTAGCTCTCTTTTCTTCATATTCCATTACCCACATATTATGGATTGCTCTCAACTTCCAATGGCTTGCTAATTTTTCTAGTCTTATCTTTGCATCTGGTGGCTCATTCATACACACAGGGCACATACATTCTGTTAGTTTTTTCTTCTCTTCTCCGTCTGGTCTTTTGTTATCAAACTTGTAATCTCTGTTACCTATGTATCTTGTTGCTGTTCCAGGAAGAATAATATTTCCGTAGGCAGCTTTTCTTCGGTGCCCTGAACTATCAGTGCTATGTACTCCGCAATATACTCCAAGATGATATGTCAAAGAAGATGAACCAAATCCCATGATGTGTGTCTTAAAGTCTGAAAATTTCTGAGTTATTTGACCAACAAAAAGTAAAGTTTCTACCAATTGTTTTGAAAGATGTCGATCACCGAAATAACCTTTAAACTTC
>JAGLWR010000080.1 GCA_023133315.1 Methanomicrobia archaeon
GTTTATAGCGCAGGTGACAAATCTTCTCGGGGAGTACGAGTATCCTGAATACTTTTTAGGGTTTGTGTTCCTGTTTTTCCTGGCGAGCTCTGTATTTGACGCTGCAAAGTACAAAGTGTTCTTTAAAAAAATGGCATACGGCGTCGCAAAAGCCACATTTTTAATCTGGCTGTTTATAAAGATAGGAGATCATTTTGACTGGACAGGTTTTGAATACTGGTCTCCGTACGCTGAATACTTTATAATAGCGTTCTTTGCCTCGATACTCATAGGGTATACGATTGGAAAACATAAAAGAGGTGTGAAGACGGTTTTATACGGCATGGGATTCATCGGGATCGCGTTCTGGATATTTGCGAAGATACTCGATCTTGTTCCGGAGTACCACACATTGATCCTTCTTGGAAGCATCGCTGCTGTGGGAATTGGATATGTTGTAGGCGTTTTTGAAGAAGAAAGAAGATTTAAATGGATTTACGAGGCGGAAGATTTTGAAAAGATAGAAGAACCTAGAATAAAAGAAGATGCACGTGTATTGAAATCTGACCTCGAAATAAAAAAGGGTGACAGCAAAATAAGTATAGATGAAGGCAGCATATTCGTGCCCATCGCCAATGGAAAAGAGATAGGAGGGGTATTCTTCGGGCAGGGATCGTACCGTGTTGACGCCAAAGTCAAAAAATATATCAACGTTTTCCAGGGAATTACCGTTTTAACGGGAAATAAATGGAAAAACGTAAAAAAAGACATGAAATTGAAAGACGCAGAAGACAAGGATTTCGAAAACATGGGATTGAAAAAAGATGAAGTATTCGATCTTGCAAGGATTCAGATAGAAGAAAAAGAGTGGAAAAAAATAAGAAGAAAATTTGGAAAAACTGTATCGAGCATAGAAATGCCATTCGTAAAAATAAGAGAGACAGAAGCAGGGGATTACGTAAAGGTAGGGCCTATAGAGATAACCGATATAGGAAAAAGAGGATCAAGAGTTAGATTCGGCCCATTCAGAGTTGGAGAGGGTATGGATATAGAATGGGAAGAACAGACATTGTATGACGTATCTGCCAAAATAAGGACAAAAGATAAAGAGATATCCATCAAAATAAAAGGAAATAAAATAATTCTGAAAGAAGACGGCAGAATGGTGATATCAAAGCCTGACAAAGTTATAATTGAAGACGGAGACATAACACTTAAAATTGCAGAAAATAAGAGGATCCTGAAATCCGAAGACCTGAACATATTCGAGAGCGAAGGTAAAACTGTTTTGAGAACACCAGATATCAAAGTTATCCTCAACGATAAACTGACGATAAAAAAGGACGGCGAAACGCAGATCGTGAAAAACCCAAAAATAAAACAAGAGATAAAGGATAGCATAGATGATCTGATAAGAGACGTCCTCGATAGAAAAGAGATGAAAGAACTGGACAGTCTGTTAGAAAAATTGAAACAGGAATCATAAAACTTCTATTTTTTCTTTTTTTATATATTCTACAAATAGATATCCTTTAAGAGATATTACAGAAAGATGGTATTTTTTTGCCTCTTCAATTCCGCATTTTATCGTCTCTGCAGAGGGTATTGTTCTTGTTGTGAAAAATACCGAAGGGATCGGAATATTTTTTAAAAAATCTTCAATTGAACTCAGATACTTCTCCCCAAGAATAAAGAAAGCCTGATCATGACAGATCTTTCCTTTGGAAAGATTCACCAATCTTCCTTCAGAAGATTGGTTTTGTATTATAGAATATAATTTCTCTTCTATCCCCAACTGTGTACTTACTCTTCGTATCTCTTTTTTACTCATCTCATTAAAACTCAAATCGTACGGTTCTATCACGTCGGATTCATTGATAAGTCCGTATTTTGCAGAGATGATGTACCAATCCACGTCGTTATCTTTTCTCAGGATTGCTACCCCTTCTTTAACGAATAAATGCTGCTTTCCGAGGTACATTTCTGATGTTTTATCTTTTTCTTCTTTTTTTCTCTTTGTACACGAAGAAACGACGAGAATTCTCATGTTACTCATACTCTATAGGATCCTTGTACTGCGCTTCTTCGAATCCTTTCAGTCGCAGTCTGCACGATTCACATTTCCCGCATGCCTTCTCTGTATTGAAATAGCAGCTCCACGTATGTTCCAACGGCAGTCTCAATTCTATCCCTTTTTTTACAATCTCTGATTTGCTCATCTCTGCCAACGGTACGATCAGTTTTATGTCTCCTCTTTTTGTGCCTTTTTCAATCAAATTCTGAAACGCTTTAAAATAATCAGGTCTGCAGTCGGGATATCCCGAAAAATCGATAGAATTTGCACCGTAAAACACGGCGTTCGCATTCAATGTCTCTGCCCACGCCGTTGCCAGGGAGAGAAAGATCGAGTTTCTGAATGGAACGTACGTACTCGGTATCCCTGTATCGTCTCGTGTTACCTCTACGTCGCTCGTTAATGATGATCCTCCTATATCCTTCAGAAATTCGAGATCGAGAATTTTTAAATCTGCTTTGAAATAATTTGCAAGTTTTTTTACACATTGTTCTTCCTTTTTTTCAGTTTTTTGTCCGTATTTCACGAAGAGGATGTGTAACTCGTATCCCATACCGTGAGCCATTCCAGCACAGACGCAGGAGTCCAGCCCTCCTGACATTAGTACGACTGCCCTCATAGCTCTCCCTCTGAGTACACGTTGTGCCGGTGAATGGATTCATAACTTATGCATTCGGCTCTCGCTTTGCATCCAAATCGTTTCGATCTCTCTAAAATTCTTCTTGTAACATCCTCGACAAATCGCGGATTTTCGTGCATAGTTTCAATGACGTGAGCCTCGTCCTCGCTCTTGAGGAGCGTATACACCTGAGAGGAAAAGCTTTCTTCCACGATCTCTATCATCTCCTCGAGTGATACATCTTTTTCAAACTCGCATTCTATCTCCAGAGTTCCTTTCGCTCTCTGTATGTGCGTCTTTCCAGAGAGTTCCAGTGCATGGGGGCACAGCGTATTCCCGATCACCTCGACTCGGAGTACTTTTTTCCATGCCTTGTCATACATGACCTTTACAACGATCTCATGAATCTCAACGGTTCGCTTTCTGGATTTCGGAGTTTTTTTCATCAGCGGAAGATCTGATCTGAAAGAGATTTCTCCTTTCTCATAACTGTGCTTGGATCGCACCTTTTCCAGAATGTTCTTCCCTAAATCCTCGAGTGAGTAATGTTCTTCTTCTATTTCTTCCTCCAGTGACTCTATGATGCATTCGATGAGCCGTGACATGTGGATTCCTTTTTTATGTTCAGAGAGATCGATGCATATGTTGATCGTCGGTGTGTGCCAGTACTCTTTTTTCTTTCTCTTTATTTTTATTAGCGTTTTTAAATCTGTTATTCCCACTTTATTCAGCTTTATTTTATCATCTGGTACTCTGTCCTGGGTATTCATTTCAAATCACCTATTTTGTGAAGCTGCATCAGTATTCTGATCTCATGATCTACAGGATTTTTACTGTATAAAGAGAATAGATCTTTGTACGAAAGCTCAAAAAAGTTCGGCTGGAGAATGAGAGGAAATTTTAAATCGATTTCATTTAAAGAATTCTTTACGAATAGATAATCGTTTTCATCTGAAATTACCGCTTTTAACTGTCCATATTTTGTATTATCCAATACTTTTTGCAAAACAGTAAAATCGTTTTTCATTTCACTGCTCGGCGTTTTTATATCGACGCTGACAAAATCGATCTCTTTTATAATGTCGTCATATATCGTTCCATTCGTTTCTAGAGATATCTTGTACTGTAATTTTTTAATTAAAGGCTTAATGTCCTGTAAAAGAGGTTCTCCTCCCGTAATGCAGACCCATTCCGTATCGTATTTATCCACCTCTCTGACAATATCGTCGAGAGAAACTTGATCGTTCTGCACCCACGAATCCTTCGTGTCGCACCATTTACATCTCAAGTTGCATCCCGAGAGTCTTATGAATACCATGGGGATGCCTATCTGTAATCCCTCTCCATTGACAGAGAAAAATATCTCACTAAGGAAGTACTTCTGCATAGTTATTTCTCCCCTCCCAGAGCTGTACGGAGACGATCTTATCTGTTTTTTTCTGGATCTCTGAACGTATTGTCGCCGCAATGTTCTCCACGGTGGGATTCTCAAAAAAATCGTTGAGGTACGCGTGATCGTACTTTTCTATTACCGGATCTACGATCTTTTTCAGATCCTCAAAATCGATGACCATTCCCGACTCTACATCTCCTTCTATCGTCACAACGAGTTTGTACGTGTGCCCGTGAAGATTTTTACATTTTCCCTTGTGGTTTGGTATTCTGTGTGCGGCATCGAAATAGAAAACCTTGCTCACCTTTGTTCTCATACGATGACCTCTTTACAAAAGTTAAAAAAGGTATCTCTGAAACCTTCTCCAGAATTTTATCGTCGTATCATTTACCAGAAAATTCAGTACTTCTCGAGGAGGTACCCCTCTTTTTTCCAAAGACGGACCGCACTTGTAAAAATACTCGTTGACATGGTACCACACTCGGGAATATATCCCGGGAGGTAATCGGAGAGAAAAGTCTATGTTCTCAATTTTTTCTCCTTTTTCATTGTAATAATTCTTTTCAATCTCCATGGTATCATAAAATTTCAGATATTCAAGTTTTACGTTTAATATCTGACTTATTGCCATGTCGTGGGCAACTGCACTATCGGATGCGAAGAGCAAATTTTTCTTTACCGGGACACCGAGCGTCGGTCCCAGACCTTCCATTGCGATGTACGCATCTGTAATTACGATATCGGAAGGAAATAGATTATTTATATTATAAAAAGTTTCGTTAAGTCCCAAAGAGTGTCCTTTCCATTTTTCTTTACCCGGAAGGAGACCGTAAAAATTTTTAATTGCCATCGTGAGAATAGTGGCGGTGTGTGTCTTATATTTCGGCATATTTATTATTCCGTCACAATCCAGAACAATTTTTGGAACTTTAAACCTGTATTTTTTTCCTTTTATCTCAAAAAATACTTCTTTAAACTCTGTAAAGTTAAGGTTTATGAACTCTGCATTGAATCTATCATAGAGTTCCATATCTCTGAAGAGTTTTTCCGAATCGTACTGATGTGCTCCCACTTCCCCCATATACACTTTTTTGCCCCGTTCGTTCAGATAATCGACTACGTGCGATATAAGATCGAAATCGACAGTCGCCCCCGTTTTTGATCCTTCCGGGGCGAATAAATTCGGTTTGATAAAAATTGTCTTTTTTCCTTTTAATTTTTCCTCTGCATTGAGTTTTAAAAAGAGAAAATCTACTTCTTTTCTTGAAATACTCTTGATCTTTTTCGCAATGAAAACGTGATCAGGCATGTATTGACATGGTCGATCTGGTTAAAAAAGTTTTTCATTAAGCATATAAGAAGATAGTTATATTTAATTTTTACTGTTCATCGGTAAGATTTGTTACAAGCTTTTTAACGAAAGGTATGATTACCAAAGAGGTCGGGAACGCTACAGTGAATCCAATAGCGAATGCTCTCATCCACTTTAGAAAAATCCCTTCTGTAATCCCCACATTTACCAAAGTCATGACCAGAGACATTGTAAAAGCCATGCCTAACGACATAAACAACGCGAACAAAAAAGGAGAATACTTCTTGTTAATTTTCATAGTATGTATATCTTCTTATTGTTTTTAACTATTTGTCTCACCACAGAATAGAAATTTCCTCAAAACATTTCCGGATGTTCTGTGTGAATGGGTATTA
>JAGLWR010000081.1 GCA_023133315.1 Methanomicrobia archaeon
ATATTATCAATCAAATTTTTATCAATTTTTTGAGTGGGAGCAATTTGAACGTTCTGCTTTGTCTTATAAAAGCCATGTTTTACAGCTTTTGCAACGATGTCGCCATTAAAAGAGTGATAGAAATTCGTTATTGTGTCTAAATCAGTTGAAATACATGTCGGGGGAACATTAAAGCCAAGTTTTGCTGCTCTTTGTAATTGATCTACTTTATTATTTGCTAATAATAAATACTTAGGATGATTAAGCCATAATCTTTCGTCAATAATTCTCCATAGGGATCTCAAAACTTCCAAGGTCTCTCTCTGAGCAAATTCCAGTTCAGGCTCAACTATTTCAAAACTCAAATCAGGAACAATAGGTTGTCTGAAATAAACTCCCTTTATTTTCTCTGTCTCTATAGTTCTTCCATCAAAATAGTTAATATTTGATTTTATTAAACCATTCGATAATTGTATATTAATTTGATACTTAGATAAATAATCTTCGGTATTTAATCTCCAAAATGGTATATCTAATTCTTCCAATCGTAATATTAAATAATCTGATGTAAGATCACTCTTATTAGTGACGATCAATAGCATCTTTCATCCTCTGGATCAGGATCATCGTCACCAGGAGCAGCAAAAGTTTTTGATTGTGTTGGAGGACTCATTTCCAATGACACGAGAGGACATTTTTTATTATCGATAGGAATTAAGTTTATTTGTCGTTCTTCATCATAAAATCCAGGCAGGGATTCCAATTTATAAGAATTTGCTTTTTTCAACAAATATACATTTTTAGTTGACATCTTATCACCTCTTATATATCTTTTTCATTTTAACAGTAATATCTCATCTTTTCACAATAAAAACATTTCCATAGGAACATGAAAAATGGAGTCTATAACTAGCTCTTAAAAAATGAAAAAATTACACCACTTACTTAAAAATAGTAAGCTCCCCACAGCACGCCACAAATGGTAGCAATAGAGATGAACGAATCAATGAAAGAAAACTCTATAGGAAGAAATATAACTAAAGCTAAAATGAACGCAGCTTGAATAAATCTAGAATGAGGTAAATGCATGCTTGCTACAACAGGTTTAATCAAATTTGGCCATACCCCTCCAACAATGCCCCATGTTAGTAATAACCAAGATAATACAACTACTAGAATGTGAAGAGAATTTGTTTGCACTACTTTCATGATGAAGAGTTTAATAATCTCAAATAAAACTAGAGTGAAAGCTATTATACTCACTGTCCGTTTCTTGTGAGTTGCCCATTTCAAAATTAAACTCATCCTAGAGAGAGCTGTGCCTACTAATGCAACGAAAGAAAGTAATAAAATATAGAAGATTTTCAAAGGAGGCATCAGGGGATACCAAAATCCATATGTTCCCACTACGATCCCCAAAAGTTTTCCAATGTTCTCATTAAACATAGAGGAGGTAATTTCCTCTACCAGGCTCCACACTATACAAAAAAAGAGTGTACCAAGAGTTAGGTAACTCGCAATATGCACCCATTCTCCAAAAAACTCCTCCATATCTGTTCACCTCAGCATCTTCCTCACAAATACATAAATGAATAACGCGATAAATAACATACCGATGAGAGATTCTATGGCAGAGAACCAACGGCTTGCGTTACCTCGTGGCTTGATGTATTTAGCTCCTAAGGTAGAGAAGGATGTGATACTGAAGAGGAAGCAGAAGATGAAATCTGTTTTTCCTAAATTTAAGATGAAAGATTTAATTGAGCTAATATGCACAGTTTTAACTTTTGATAAAAAGAAAGTTAGACTTTGAATGGGAGTTTTAAATAGATTTTTTATCCTGCGACGATTATTTATTTTCCAGCTATAACTCCTATAGTTACCTATCTCTGCACGTGCTTCAATTCCCAAAATCCAGAATAAAATTGCAAATATTGTTATAATTCCAATAGAACAAAAAATAACATTTTCAGGCTTTTCACCGTAGCCACAAAGGTATTTAAATACATAAAGTTTCCATTCTTCCACAGAATTTCCTTCTTCTATAGCATTAAGTCTCTTCATTTCCATCTCGCGGTAAAATGTTTTTCCTGCAAGATCACTTTGCCCATATTTTGTGAAAGAATTTTTGAGGTTTCGATAAACGGTTTCGAGATCTTCATAACTTAGCTTTTGTCTCTTTCTATCTGCTTCTTCGTGAATGATAAAAGGAACAGGCCATTTACATTTGATGAAATTCATATTTTCCAGATAAGCTTCTTCAAACGTGGCTTTCTCTAAATTCGTTGTGATTATTTCTGCGTACCCAAGAACCTTAATATGATTTAAGGCAAGATAATTCACACTATATTCCTCAGATGATTTAGATTCAAAAATAAACATTTGTTCGAATTTTGCGCTACTGAAATTTATGTTAGTGTTATTAAAATTTGCTCTCTTAAAGTACAAGTCATCTTTAAATTTGGCCCCTTCAAAAGTAGCATTAACATTGAAAAAAGGATCATAAAACCATGTTTCTCCATGAAACTCTGTTTCATTAAAATGTATCTCAGAGTTCCCATTTTCTGTCCCAAAGGTCATTCCAACAAAGTCTACATCACCCTCAAAGACGGCATTTGAAAAGTTGGCAGTATAGTAGAATTCCCCACATGTAAAGATAGTTTCTTTACCAAATATAGTATTATTAAAATCGGCTTTTCCTCCAAATATAACATGACGAAACTCAACTTTACCTTCACCTACAAACTTTGCTTTACGGAAATCTGCGTCTCCTCCAAAGGTCGCCTCTTGAGAATTCGGTTCTCTTGTAAAAAACACGTAATCTTCAAATATTGTTTGAACGAAATGTGCTCCTTTTTCAAAATAAGTGTTATTAAAATGTGTCTCCTTTTCAAAGATTGCATTATCAAACTTTGGAGCACTAGTTAAGAACTGTGTGCCCTTAAAGTCAGCAAGACTATGGAATGTTGCATCATTAAAACTTGCACCCTTCTTAAAAATAGCACCAGAAAAATCTATACCACCATGAAAATGAGCATTATTGAAATCCACATATTTTTCAAAAGTTATATCTTTAAAGATAACATAAGGAAATACAAATCCCGAAAAATCGTAAGAATCGGTATCTCCCCTCTCAATCTTTTCTTTGAGTTTTTGTTCAAAAAGCACTTTGTCTTTATTCGGATCGGGATCATGGAAAATACAATATTCATCTGATTCTTCCCATATTGGTTCATTGCATCCTTCATGAATGCATGTTTCATCCCCACCCACCACCACAGGAAAATAACCAAATGAAAGTAATAAAGTAAGTATTAAAATGAAATATATCATTTTTCTCGATAAATCCATGCTCACTCACTCGTTTCCGAGAATAAAAACATTTCGACGGGAACAATAAATACGGAAGTTTCCCAATTCCAACCCCCCCAATGAAACCTTTATAAGTTATGAAGTACAATAAAACGTGGTAAGCATGAAAGTCAAAGTGGCGATTATCGGAGCAGGGCCTTCTGGTTTGTTTGCGGCAAAGGAGTTGATAAACAAAGGAATAGAATGTTTAGTAATAGACTCTGGAAAAGAAGCGTTAAAAAGAGAGTGTCCTGTCTCTGACAGAAATTTATGTTTGAAATGTGACCCGTGCCAGATCACATCTGGAGTGGGAGGAGCGGGTGCATTATCGGACGGTAAATTGAATTTGACTTATAAGATAGGCGGAGATCCTGCTTCTTTAAAGAGAACCCCGGAGGAGATTCAGAATCTTATAGATTATGTAGATAAAGTCTTTTTGGAATATGGAGTGGAAGATAAAACTTATGGAGTGAATGGAGAAGCGCTGGAAGAACTGAAAAGAAAAGCAAGTAAGAATGGGATAGAGTTTATTTCTGGAAAACAGAGACACATAGGAAGCGATAAAACAAAAGAGATCATAGAAAATTTCTACAGAGATTTAAAGTCTAAAGGAGTAAAATTTTTGTTAAATACAAAAATTACAAAAGTCGAAAAAAGTAAAGATTGTTTTATTCTGAAGGCAAATAACGAAGACATAAAAGCAGAGTACGTGATCGCGGCGCCCGGAAGGGCTGGCGCGTACTGGTTGAGATCTCAGGCTTACTCTCTCGGAATTGTTTCAATATACGGACCGATAGACGTTGGAGTACGAGTCGAGTTTCCGGCCACGATATACAAGCCCATCGAAAAGGTAATGTACGATGCAAAGTTCAGACTCTTCACGAGAACGTACGACGATATGGTGAGGACGTTCTGTACAAATCCCCAGGGATTTGTTACGGAAGAGATGTACGAGGGTTTTGTCCTTGTCAACGGACACGCAAAAAAAGGAGAAAAATCAGGAAACACGAACCTGGCCATTCTCTCCCGCGTAAATCTCACAGATCCTGTAGAAGATACCACACGATACGGACGATCAATCGCAAAACTCGCTACAACCATCGGCGGTGGCAAGCCCATACTCCAGCGATATAAAGATTTCATAAAGGGTAGAAGATCTACGTGGAGCAGAATAAATAAGGGACTCGTGAAACCAACGTTAAGAGACGTGACCCCGGGAGATATATCAATGGCAATGCCCCACAGGATAATTCTCAATATAAAAGAGGCCATACAAAGATTCAATTCTGTCATAGAGGGGATTGCTTCTGATTCGACACTTTTGTACGCTCCGGAAATAAAGTTTTATGACACCAAATATCCCACCACAGAGTTCATGGAGACGAACCTCGAAAACATGTACATCTCTGGAGACGCGTCAGGAAGATCGAGAGGAATCATCTATGCCTCTGTCACGGGTGTGCTGGCATCTCAGGGGATAATCCAGAAAGAGGGAAAGTAATGGATTTAAAAAAGATCCAGGAAAAAATAGATAAGTTCGATAAAGAAAGAGGATGGGAAAAGTTTCCACCGTCTCTCGTACTTTCTCACATCATTGAAGAGCTTGGGGAAATATCGAGGTACATACAGTTTGAAGAAGGATACAAGAAGAAGGGAATAGGTCACGAGTATAATGTCAAGGATCTGAAAAGAGAGTTTGCACAGGTTTTTGCGTTATTTATACAGTTAGCACTGCATTATAGAGTAGATTTGGAGGATGCTATTCTCGAAGAATTAGAGATAATGGAAAAAAGATTTTCAAAGGAAGAATGGAAAAAATATATGGAGAAATATGAACCTCATTATAAAGTTTCTGACGTCGTTACATCTTTTTTGAGCTTTGATAATAAAATCTTGATATTAAAAAGAAGTAAAAAGGTTTCCACGTATAAAGGAAAGTGGGCAGGAATATCCGGGTATATAGAAGATGAAAAACCTCTTGATGCTGCATACAGAGAAATTTTTGAAGAGCTTGGGTTAAAAAAAGAAGATATTAAATTAATTGGCAGAGGAAATATTCTGAAAGTAAAAGATGACGATTTGAGAACTATTTTTTATGTTCATCCCTTTTTATTTGAATTGACCAGTAAAAAGGATTTAAAATTAAATTTTGAGCATACTCAGTACAGATGGGTGGATAAAAAAGAGTTAGAGAAAGTAGAAACCGTTCCACAACTGAAAGAAGCATTAGAATCATGTATGAAGTAGAGTTTTTTCAATTATTGAAAAATCCTGATTTAAAAGAGTTGCGAAAATTTCAAGTAAAGATAGCTAAAAATATAAAACCTCAGTATG
>JAGLWR010000082.1 GCA_023133315.1 Methanomicrobia archaeon
CCAGTAGCTGTCTTTCAATCCGTCATTTTCACTGATCATGTTCAAAAACTTTAATGCAGGTTCTGCAAGTTCGGAATTTCGCCAGAACATACAGGCTAAAACATCTTCCATTTCGTCTATAACCCTACTTTCTGGCTGAATCAGGAATGTCGTTTTTGACTTTTCTCGCAAGCTCATCACCGTTGAAACAATATTGCTGAACAATAATACGAATCATTAGTATTTAAATCTTTCGGTCAGCGTTTATCCCTGATAGCAAGTAATATTATATAGTTTTAGTAAATGACGATGCTTACTACCTTGTAGATAACAGTCTCGTCTCTTAAAACGAGCCTGTATTCGCCTTTTTTCAAAGGCAACGTTTGAGAATAGTGCGACGATGTAAGAATAAATTTTTCAGAGTTTATCTCCAGGGTCAAGTTTTTACAATCTGATATGGTAAAGGTAATAGCTTCATTGACCTCAATAACCATATCCTTCTGCTCCTTTTTTTCAAAAGTAGTGAATATTATCTCTGTTAGTACGTCTTCGTAGTCCTCCTCTATTAAAGAAAAGAATATTTTGCCTGTTGTTATTTCCTCTTCGTTTTCATACACGTTATCTCCATAAACTATGATATTTTTATCGTCATGACTCAAAAAGACATCCCCTTTACCTATCGTCACGAGTTTTGTGCCATCTGAATAAAAATCATTTTTTGTCATGTTGAGAATTTTTGTGCCCTCTTCATTCAATAAACTCACAAAATTCCTGCCACTGAAACCTATAAAAAGTATGTTTCCTCCATTTTTTAAATATTCATAAAGAATATGGGATTTTTCATAATCTACACCTGAGATACTATCAACGACGATAAAATCGTAATTTACTAGATCTTTATCTATTATTTTATAAGGGGTGTATTTGAGATCTATCGGCGAAAAAACTCCTATCTTCGGGATTGAATCCCTGTAGTATCCATCTACCGTGAACTCGGAACCATTTTTGTCTGGTTTTACAAACTCATTATTATACTTATAAATTTTTTCATAGTTGTAAAAATCTTCTTTTTTTATTAGATCCCCGATGACTACAATCTTATCCCGGAAAACGTCCTCTATTTTTACATTCATTTTTGATACTACTATCTTAAATGGATCTTCTATCAAAATTTCTGGAGTAAAGAGTTTCAAATAGAACTCCACACTGTTACCTTCTATTGTATAATCCAAAATAATATTTACATTGGCTTCTTTACAGAACTCGTTCAGTTCTTCCTTGAGCGTATCTAAATCCTCGCTTATGTTATCTGAATACGCTACAGTGTCCATGCATGCATTTTTTATACTCGTATACAGGGCATAATAGGTTTCTGTTTCCGTGGAAGGGGGCTCGTTGAAGACTCTGTTTACTGAAAAGATCATTAAACAGACGATCACTGCTGAAATTAGAAAAAACTGTGTTTTTTTATTCATTTATACCACAAATATATTTTTATTTTATATATGAAAGTTTCATCATCTACTATTTTTACGTATCTGCAGATTACAGCTTCTCTATCTGTTTCTCTTCCATATTTTTCATCATTTATTTCCAACGCATAATCAACATTTTCAGGAATGCATTCCCTGATCTTTTCGTAGAGGAGATCCGGATCATTTTTCAGTGCATAATACAAGAAAGACGTTTCTTCGTACGGAAGAGAATCCAGAACAATTAATGTGTCATCTCCAAGATTTTTAAGTTCTGTAAGGTCAGATTTTTCAAGAGTGAGTTCCCCTGAGGTGTACGTAAGGAAGCTGATCATTAAGATCCCTGCGAGCACAGATTCCAGAATTCTTGCATATCCCTTTTTATTCATGATATCACCAGTAATATAAATAGAACCTCCCAAGTTCGTTGTCTATTATTATGGGTCTTTCAAACTTTTTAACATTTTTTAATTGGGGTATCTCTTTTCCGTACGTAAATTTGTAATTTTCGCTGTCTAATACTATCCTGAAGTTTCCCTCTATCTTCAAAATTTCTTTTACGTCTTTATATTCCATTTTCATGAGTTCTTCTACTTTTTCTTTGTTCAGGATGTTGGGACTCGAAGCCAAACCTATCTTTTCTACATTTGAAGAATCCCAGTTTTCTGGATATCCTTTATCTTTTAAAAATGTTTCCAGAAGCACTTCTCCTTCCAGTGGCTCACCTCTTTCATAATCAAAGGAAAGTAGAGAATAGATCACAAAAGAGAAAGAGATCATGAAAACTAAAAATCCGACTCCGAACTCTATTTTCTGCATGTTACACCCCCAGGAAGTAGAATGCAATGTATGAAACTACTATCATTATTATACTATGTTTTAACCCGGATATAACCTTTCCATTTGTTATTTTTCCCATAATGAGACCGTTAAAAAATCCTTCCAGCATTAAAAGTCTGAAAAATAGTGTTCTGTATCCTTCTAACGAAATGCCATAGATTATTTCGCCTCCCTCTATCTGCGACATTGGGACTAAGAAAGCATGATAGAGGAGAATAACCATCGCAAGAAAAAGACCAAAAATCATATACATTATAATCATATACGGTGCAATGTTTCCTTTGAGCTCTCTCTCTATCTCCTTCAATTGTTTCGAGTTCTTGGAAGCCGAGTTTAAGATATCTCTAATATCTCCTCCTGAGCGATTCGCTTCTATGATAAGATAAATAAATTTCTCGATAAAGGGACTTTTTATAAAAAATACGAATCTTTCTAAAACCTCTTCAAAGGGGATGCCCCACGTTATAAGCCTGTGAATTCTTCTTATTTCATCTGTAAGGACGTCATAATCTCTCTTAGAACAGATGGCAACCGCCTGCGGTATGCTCATTCCGGAATTCACAGATGATGCTATATCCGCCAAAAAATCAGGGAATATCTCTTCACATTTCTTTATCCTTCTGAATTCAAAGTATCTGTAAGTGGTATACGGAAGAGCACCTATCAAGAATGAGAACAGAATAAAATCATCATAAGCGTCTGTATTAAAATAAAATAATGTCGAATAAAAAAGGAGGAAGGTTGCAATTATTAACGGTATGACTATTAATCCTATATTTCTAAGGCTCCAGAAACTTTCTTTTAATTCTTTTTTCTCCATCTCATTCCTCCGGGTATATCGCATCCAACAGTAAAATGAACAGTATAGAAAAACCTGGAACTACAATATATGTGAGGATATTGAGGATATCATCATATGTGAAAGGACCTAATTTTTGGGCAGAGAATAATTTGAATATACTTATAGTTACTATTAGAAGGAGGATCAGAAAAATAAAAGAGATAAAAATCTCCGAGTATATCCCCAACGTATCTGTAAACTCTTTTCTTGTCTCTCTGTAATCAAACATGATCCCATCAGCTTTATTTTTAAGATAGACATTTAAATCTCCTCCAGATCGTATTGTCGTCACAATGCCCTGGAGAAGATCGCTAAACTTCTTAGAAGGTGTGACGAAGGAGTAGTCTGCGAGTACAGAAACTATGTCCTTTCCAAATATCTTCGATTCTATAGCTATATTCTTCGCTTCTTCAGTTATCTCGCCATATAGGGGAGATTTTGCTATATTTTCAAATATTATTATGGGTGCTACTCCGGCTTCTGCCATGGCTGACATGTACGTAACAGAATATGCCAATTTTGACTCTATATCTCTTCTTCTATTCGATGCTACGAATCCCGGGTACATGTAAAGTATCAAAAAAGCTATGAGAAGTGTTATGGGCAGAATAATTAAAAAAAATATATTTAAACGAAAATAATAGTAAAGAACAAAAAAAAATCCGAGAAAAAAGATTGTTATAAGAAAAAGCGTAAACATAACCATGCTGAGATATTCATAAATGCTTATCTTCATGTTTGCTCTTTTAAGAGTTTTTTTAACTCCTTTAAAACTATCTTTAAAAACTTTCTTTACAATGCTGCCGAAGAGCATAAATGCGAATCCGTACATTACGTCCCTCCAATCCTCCTCAGAACTGACTGCGGATCTTTATAGTAAGAAGCAATTACATCCGCCACATCTTTATAGAATCTTATATTGTTATCTCTCATCCATTCTAAGACTTTTTTTCTGTTTTTTATCTCTTTTTCGATATCTTCAGGAGAAACACCGATTCTTTCACTCATTTTTTCAAGAAGGTAACTTCTACCTGAAAACCTAAAAGTATCTTCAAAAGGATTCCACTCATAAAGTGTATTGGTAATCACTTCATTCGTTGTCGGATCTAAATCGATAACCTCCACTATCTGAGTTATTCTTCTCACGAGTCTATCCTTGATCTTGGCTCTCTGTTCAAGGATAATGCAGTCTATATTCTTTATCAAGATCCTCGGTACGTTTATCGGTTCAGACTCCAATCTGTGAATAACACCCTGTGGAGAATCTGCGTGAATCGTACCCATTGCGGCATGTCCTGTAGCAACTGCCTGGAATAACGTGTACGCTTCTTCACCTCTCACTTCTCCTACGATAACGTACTCAGGTCTCTGCCTCAGTGCCGCCTTTAAAAGATCAAACATATTCACCTCTCCCAGCTTTCTTTCTCCTGTCATTGGTCCAAACCCAGTTCTTGTTACAGAAGGAATCCAGTTTTCATGCGGCAGATTTAATTCCGGTGTATCTTCGATCGTGATTATCTTCAGCTCAGGTTTAATGAATAGAGAGAGAGCATTGAGCGTGGTAGTCTTTCCAGAAGCTGTGCCTCCTGCAATGATTATAGAAGACTCCTGTTCCATTATGTACCAGACGTAAGCCAGCATATCCGCCGAAAAAGTACCTAATTTAATCAGATCCACAGGAGTAAAAGGGTCTTCTCTAAACTTTCTGATCGTGAAAGTAGATCCTCTCATAGTAATCTCTTTCCCCAGTGTGAGCTGAACTCTACTTCCATCAGGCAATGCACCGTCTAAAAGTGGATTTGCCACTGAGAGATGTCTGCCACATCTCTGTGCTATTTTGATTATAAACGAATCCAGTTCTTCATGAGTTTTAAAGAATATATTTGTTCTCATTGACCCGTAAACTCTGTGATAGACGTATAAAGGTATCCCCGGTCCATCACAGCTTATATCCTCGATATTCGGATCTTTTTTAATGGGGTTTATCTTTCCGTATCCCACAAAATCTCTGAGGATGTAGTAGATTATCCTTTCTTTTGAATAAGGATCTATTTTTACCTTATACTTTTTTATTATCTTTTCTATCTCGGTTCTTACAAAGGTTTTAAGTTTACTTTCATCGTACAGAGAAAAGTCTATCACCAGTGTATCTTCCAAAACACTCACGATCTCATTTAAGATCATTTCTTCTTTGATCACCACGCCAGGCTCTAAAACTCTGTACAGTAAGGATTTTTCCTCGGGATCGAAAAATATATTGACAAAAGCGTAAGGATAATCTATGGGATACATTATATTAAGATCCGTGATGCGTGTTTCCAGGATTTTATCGGAAAGATAAGGTTTATCTAATCTCACCGCGTTTATACTCCTTATATCAATGGGATCGGGATATCTTTTTTCTGGAATTTTTGTTTTCTTTTTAAACATTCAGATCAACTCTATCTTTTCTATCTC
>JAGLWR010000083.1 GCA_023133315.1 Methanomicrobia archaeon
GTAAAAGTTGAAATTTTACCAACAAAAGAAAAACAAAAGAGTTACCACTGCCCGAACTGCGGTGCTCCGATGGAAGGAAAGTCGGAAAAAGAGTTCTGCGAATACTGTGGATGTGAAGTCGTTCTCGAAGGAAAGACATTCTATTACGAGAACCAACTCCTTTTAAAAGGTATTAAAAAAGATGGAACTCTGGATGAAAACGGGATTAGACTGGTATTAAAGAGTTTAAATAGGACTGTAGACAGGAAAATTAAAGGTTATTGTAGAAGAGATACAGAAAAATATTACAAGGAACAAATAGAAAAATACTGGGGAGAACTCAAGAAAGTATCTCCCGAGGAAAGATACAGATTGTTCGGCGAAAAGGCAGGGTGGCTGATGATAGACGAAAAGTTTGACGGTAAGGCCGGCTCGACATTCAGAGACGTGGATGCCATGTTCAGACCGACATCGTGGTGGCTCTGGTACAATTTGCCAAAGGGACAATACTCCGGAAAAGAGTTTGCGAAGGAGTTCGGTAAAGGTAAAAGCAGCATTGAAAAAAATCCGGGTGTCAATGCTAAAAAACTTGCAGGAATCATAGCACCGACGGCAGTAGCCCATTCCGGGAAATCCTGCGTATGTGCGTGCGTTCAGTGCGCCTGTGCATGCGCCTGCGTTTCCTGCGCCTGTGCATGCGCTGGAGGAGGCGGTTTCTGATGTTAAGAAAAACGTTGTTATTCGAGGAGGGAAAAATAAGGCTCAGCCTTAGAGAAGAGACTGGATTCTCTGTTTTGAACATAAATGGGGCGCATATACTTTACCTGAACGAAACAGCATCAGAGTATGTAAAGTATATAATGGAAGAGAAATCTAGAGAAGAGATAGTTAAGCTCGTGACAAAGAGATACAAAGTTGCCGGGGAAAAGGTAGAAAAAGATTATGAAAAAGTTTATTTCAACATTATAGCGTTGGCATCCTCAAAAGATCTCTGTCCTTTTTCTTCGCTTGGAATAGAAAGTGTGACTCCATTTTCCAAGGATTATGAACTTAAAGCACCTCACAGATTTGATCTTGCCATTACGTATCGGTGCAATAATGAGTGTATACACTGTTATGCAGCGTCGCCGCGAGAAACAGAAGAACTCGGTACAGAGGAATGGAAAAAAATTATTGATACCGTCTCAGAACTGAGTAACGCAATAATCTTTACGGGAGGCGAGCCCCTTTTAAGAGAGGACATAGTAGAGTTAGTAGCCTACAGTAAAAATCTCGTTACAGGACTCGTCACCAACGGCAGACTTCTCCCGAAATACATGGACGATTTAGAAAAAGCTGAACTGGATCATGTACAGATAACGATAGAAGGATTCGAAAATGTTCATAATAAGATTACCGGGACGAACGCATGGAAGGAAACTGTAAAGGGAATAAAAAAGGCTCTGGATTCGTCAGTATTTACCTTAACAAATACTACATTGATGAAGTACAATTATAAGGATGTGGAGAAATTTATTGAGTTTTTGAGCAGTCTGGGACTGGAAAGGCTGGCTTTTAACTCCATTATATACTCGGGGAAGGCAAAAAAAGATTACGCTCTTTCTTTGGAGGATCTAAGAATGACATTGGAAAAGATTATCGAGACCTGTGGCGAATTGGGTTTAGAGTTAGTATGGTACACCCCAACAAAAAGATGCGAGATAGATCCTGTAGAGTACGGACTGGGATTGAAGGTATGTTCTGCAGCGAGGATTAATGTTACCGTAGAACCAAATGGAGACGTTATTCCCTGTCAGAGTTGGTTTGAACCGATGGGAAATATTTTAAAAGATCCCTGGGATAGTATATGGAACTCAAAACTGGCAAAGTACATAAGAAACAGAGAGTATATACCAGAAAATTGTAAAGAATGTGAAAAATATAAAAATAAAGAGTGTACTGCAGGGTGTCCTTTGGATATGTATTGTTATTAGGTGATTTTATGAAGAAAACTAGAATTTTGGAGAAAATAGAATTGTTAATCCCCGGATTCAGGGGATACAAGCAAAAAGAGCTTAGGAGAGAAGATGACAAACTCTTGAGAACAAGAATATGTGAAGAATTAAAAAATATAAAGAAAGATTTTGAATACATGGAAGATGGAATCGAAAACATTGATGAGCTCAGAGAGTGCGAAAACGTAATCCAGCAGATTCAAAAATTGATTGACAAAATAGAGCACGCAGACTACGGGTATGCTGGCTTTTTCGATCGAGTGCATATAGACGAAGAAGAACTGGATAAGATATACGAGCATGATGAAAAAATTCTAAGAAAAATAAAGGAAATAAAAGAGAGGGAAGACTCCAAAAAGGTCCTGAAAGACCTGAGAATTATAGAAGAAGAGTTTGAAAAAAGGGAAAGATTGACAATGGGCGAAGAACCGGTAATGAATGAAGAAAGAGAAGAGAAGTTTGAGGGGAGGGAAGAAGAGGATGAAGAAAGAGAAGAACCAGAGGGTGAATAAATGAGAGTTATAGATTGGAGAACCATGGGAAATGACTTGGTTTATGCATACAGAGGAGAAGTAACGCTGGGAGATCAGTTAGTTGTCAGGGAAAATCAGCAGGCAGTATTTTTCAGGGATGGAAAAGCTTATGACGTTCTGGGTCCCGGGAGACATACTCTAACGACTTTGAACATCCCCTTGATTTTCAATGCATATAAGCTATTATTTCAGGGGAGAACGCCTTTCACGGCGGAAGTAGTTTTTGTGAACACTTCCAAAGTTGAGTTCAAGTTCGGAACAAAACAGATGGTAATGTTAAGGGACATGGTTCCGTGTGGAGCATTTGGCAGATGTTACGTTCAGATATCTGATCCGAAACTTTTTGTCATAGAGATCGTCGGAAACCTCGGCAAGTTTACCAAAGAAGATGTTAAGACGTTTGTGGAAGCATTTATCATCGAAAAATTCATTGACAATTTAGCCGAACAGACATCGTACAACGTTTATCAGCAGACCTCCGAAACGTCCCTCTTTATTAAGACAAGATTAAGAGGCGATTTTGGCAGGTTCGGAATTGATATGGTGGATCTGAAGATAGAAGGAGTAACGATCCCCGAAGAGTATAGAAACAAGCTGTTCTACCTGCAGAGAGGGGTCACAGCCGAACAATTAGTCGGAAAAGAGATAGCGGAAAAGTTCGCGGAGGCCATCAAAGAAACAAAGGGCGGAGGCGCCGCGATGGGCGCAGGTTTCATGGCAATACCATATGCAATGCAAGGGGTTTCGAATCTTTTGACGCCACAGGGTGCCGGAGTGGCTACAATACTCTGCCCAAAATGTGGATATCAGGTACCAAGAAGCTCAAAATTCTGCCAAAACTGCGGAAAAGAACTCTCCATGCCCACAACTAATTTAAAATGCAAAAAATGTGGAACTGTAATACCAGCAGGCAGCAAGTTCTGTCCCAACTGCGGAGAAAAGTTTTAATTTTTTTAATTTTCTTTTTTAAGATTTTAAGTGTTAGGTTATAAAGGTTTGTGGCAGATTTACACATCATGCTTTTAGAAAGGTTCGAGTCGGGATTGTCGCTCGAATTTACTGGTAAAAAATTTAATTGTTTAATTTATCCTATTTCTTCTTTTATCCATAAATTCTCATTCTTTACCCAATCTGCTACTATATGCTCGTATTCTTCCTTGATTTTATAAACATGGTCTCTTTCTGCGTGACTCCATAAACTTTCAATTATATCCTCCTTTTCTATCGGTTTTCTTCTCATCTTCAAACCCGCTCTTGCTCCAGCAATATCTCGACCTGTTATTTTCTTATCTATCCCCTCTGATGGTTTCCCTTTCGCAATCACATTCATTAGAAAAATCACAGTTTTGCTCGTTGCAGGTTCTTTATCAATTTGTACGAGAGCCCCTAAAAGAATAATTTATCGATTAGGATTTTTTAATTCCCCTGCGGGATGTGGCTATTAAATATATTCCGAGAATAGTTATGATAATTGCAGCGGGTATAGTCCTCTCTCCTAATGTGTTGCCCTCTATCATTAAGACAGCTCCTGTTAATGCCAATAAAATTCCCAATACAAATAACACTTTTTGATTCATATAATTATATGAGGAGAATTAGTTTATAAACTTTTCTTAATCACATAGAAGACTTAAGAGACAAAACAATGTATGCCCTGATTCTTTTTTTCTTCCGTTCCAAAAAAACATCCATAAACTCCAACTTCCCATATACTACTGGAGGGTCTGGAGGATCGTTTTTAAGCTCCATTACAAAAACTATTCTCCGGGTATAGAAGGATCAAAGAGCAATAAAAGAAACCTATATAAAAATCGAATGTTACAGTAGATCATGGAATATGATCTTGATTATATTGACAAATGGATCGAGACAGACACGTTCGCAAGAAAATTGTTGAGAAAAAGTAATTTAACGGAGACGCAGTTGAAAGATTACGTTGCGTACGTGTGGAATAAAGATTCTGAGGATTCCGTAACGTACGAAAAGCTCGGAGAAAAGAGAGGAATTACCAAACAGGCTGTCTCGGATAATATACGACTTGCAAAGGAAAATATAGACAGAGCCGTAGCTACTATCTTACTTGGGATATATTCCAATATAATTCCTGTGGAACTCTCAGATATCTTGGTAGAACTTTTGATCTTGTCAAAAAAAGCCAAGGAAGGTGAAGAAGAGGTGTTCCTGGAGATTAGAAAAGAAATGCTGAAATTGATCAAGAAGATTTAGCATACAACTCCTTTCTTTTCGCTTCCAAAAGCTCTACCTCCCTTCCAGCATACTCTGCGGCTGTTATTACCTTTACATCCGTGCCTTCTATTCTTTCATAGACGTTTTTCAGCCTTTCTACGTAGTGAAGGTCTCTTGTAAAATGATGATCCGGGATTATAGTTCTGATGTCTGTTTCATCTATTATTTTTATGATATTCTCGATACTCTTTTCTAAGTATTTTGATGGATATACATACCCTAGGAGATAAGACATGGGGCCATCGAGGATCAGTGTTTTTGGATTGTGTTCAAGTATAAACTCTACCTGATCGTCTAAAGCAGGCCCTTCTACGTCGCTTGTATGTATGAATCTCTCTTTTCCATCGTCTATCAATGTTTCCACGACATATCCAAGTCTATTGTTTGTACCGTGGTACACGGGCTTCGAAAAAATTATTTTTGTATTCTCATATGCAAAATTGGAATTATCTGCTGTATTGATCTCCTTCGGCACATCTCTTATCTGTTCCAGAAAATATTTCGCTCTATTTTTCTGACTGAAGTTAATGTTGTTTTTGGGATCTTTAGTAAGAAGTATCTTATCTTTGTAAAGTTCTGGGTAATTGGGATCGTGATGATCGTAATGGTAATGTGTCACTATCAAAACATCAGCGATCGCTGCTTTCTTTTTTATATCTTCCCAGAGCTCGTTTCGCCTCTGGATCTCTTTTTCATGTGGTGGGAGTCTATACCTGCTCG
>JAGLWR010000084.1 GCA_023133315.1 Methanomicrobia archaeon
TGTCACGATGTGAGCAACGGTGGATTAATAGTCACAATATGCGAGATGATGATAGGAGGAAACATAGGTGCTTCTCTGGATCTGAGCAAAATAGACCTGAGAACAGATTACAAACTCTTCTCCGAATCTTCATGTTTTGTCTGCGAAATAAAGGAAAAAGATTTTGAAGAGTTTGAGGAGATAATGAAAAAAAATAATGTAAAATCCTACAGAATCGGGAGAGTATCTGGCAGCAGACTAAAAATTATAGATAAAGAGAAGAGCATTATTCTTTCTCTTCGCGAAATAAAGGAGGCTTTTCAATGATCGCGATCTTAAGAATGGAGGGCACAAACAATGAAGACGATATCTACAACGCATTTGCAGCTTTAAAGTATCCCGTGGAGATGGTTCATCTGAAGCAGTTCACCGGAGAGGCAAAAAAAGAACTGCAAAAAAATATATTTGATTACGAGGGGATAATGATTCCGGGAGGTTTTTCTGCAGGAGACTACATCAGGGCAGGCGCTATTTTTGGAGCGAGACTTAAAAAGATAAACGGGGAGCTGAAAGAGTTTGTCAAAGAGGGAAGACTGATAGGAGGTATATGCAACGGTTTTCAGGTCTTGACAGAACTGGGACTGCTGCCCGGAATAGACGATGTCATTGTTTCCAAACCTCAGATATCCTTAGCTGTAAATGATTCTGCAAGGTTTGAGTGCAGACACATTTTTTTGAAGCACGAGAATAAATGCTTCTTTACAGAGAAATATGAGAAAAATGAGATTCTTCAAGTCCCGATTGCACATGCGGAAGGAAAGTTAATAACATCAAAAAGAATTCTTGAGGAGTTGAAAGAGAATAAACAGATAATATTTAGATATGTTAATAGAGCTGGAAATTACGCGGGATATCCTTCCAATCCCAACGGCTCCATGGAAAATATAGCAGGTATATCAAACCTGGAAGGAAATGTTTTCGGGATGATGCCTCATCCCGAACGAGTGTTCTATCCCTATTTACACCAAGAGAGAAGGAAAGTCGGGGACGGAAGACGATTTTTTGAAAGTATTATAAAATATGTAAGGAGGGAAGTTTGATGTGTGGAATCATAGGAATAAAAAATGAGAACGTGTCTTATCCCATATATACAGGATTGAATGCAATTCAACACAGAGGACAGGAATCCTGTGGGATAATAACAGAATATAATGGCAAATACTACATGAAAAAGGATCTGGGACTGGTCAATAAAGTTTTCGACGAGAGAGATCTGATAGATCTCATCGGAAATGTTGGCCTTGGTCAGGTGAGATATCCCACAGTTGGCTCCGATCCAAAAAAGAATGCACAGCCTTTTTTTACACTGGATCCGAAGATAGCAATCGTCCATAATGGAAACGTTGTTAATTATTATCAACTGAAGGCCGAACTTAAGAGAGAGGGAAGAAAAATTGAGTCGGGATGTGATGTAGAAGTCATATTGCACTGTTTAGCTGAAGGACTCAAAAAAACAAAGGATCTCGAGGAATCGGTTTACAATGTCATGGAGAGAGTTAAAGGTTCGTACTCCTGCCTGGCTTTGATTGATGATAAACTTATAGCGTTCCGTGATCCCTATGCGATAAGACCTTTCGTCTACGGAAAAGGTAAAGGGCATGCTTTTGCTTCCGAGTCTTCAGCGTTAGACCTGATGGGGTATAGTTTTGAAAGAGATTTGAAACCTGGAGAACTTATGATCGTAGATGAGAAAGTAGAAAGTAAAATAATAAACAAAAAAGGAGAGAGACACTGCATGTTTGAGTATGTTTACTTTTCACGTCCAGATTCTACAATAGAAGGTAAAACAGTCTACGATATCAGGCTGGATCTGGGGAAAAACATAGATTTTGATAAAGATGCGGATATCGTAATTCCAGTTCCGGATACTTCAAGACCCGCTGCCCTCGGATTTGCGGAGAAGAATGGAATTGAATACAGAGAGGGATTGATAAAAAACAGATATACAGGAAGAACATTCATTATGCCGACTCAAAAAATGAGAGAAACTGCTGTAAAAAGGAATTTGAACTGTATAAAAAGTGTCATTAAGGATAAAAAAATTGTACTCGTGGACGACTCAATAGTAAGGGGAACGACCTCACGGAGGATCGTAAATATGATAAGAAAGGCTGGAGCTAAAGAGGTTCATTTTGTTTCTTCATGTCCCAAATTACTATATCCGTGCTTTTATGGGATAGATTTTCCGTGTAAGGACGAACTCATAGCAAGAAAAGATTACAAAAAATTGATAGGTGCAGATTCGGTCACGTACCAGAGTATAGAAGGTTTAAAAAAGGCCATTGGAATTAAAGAATTATGCATGGCGTGCTTGAATGGAGATTATGTGATACCGCCCAGTGAAGAGTTTGCTTTAAAAAGAAAGGAAGAAAGGGTGAAGATGGAGGTAATGTGATGAGAGTTCTCCTTTTGGGCCAGGGAGCGAGAGAGCACTGCATTGCAGAAGCTTTGGATTCAGAGTTATACAGCTTCATGAAAACCAGGAATCCTGGCATAATGGAACTTTCCAAGGAATACATTATTTCAGATCTTGATTTTGAAAAACTCGGAAAATTTGCCCAAAGAATAAATCCGGATTTTATCTTTATAGGGCCGGAAGGACCCTTGGAAAATGGAGTTGTGGATCATTTAACATCTTTAGGCATCGGTTGTTTCGGGCCGACAAAGAGTCTTGCACGAATAGAAACGAGCAAAGCGTTCATGAGAAAACTGATGGAGAAATATAAGGTAGACGGAGCTCCTGAGTTTAAGGTTTTCTCAAGCACGGAAGGGATAAAGGAGTACATGAGAGATGTAAACGATTTCGTCGTGAAGCCTGACGGCCTTACAGGTGGAAAGGGGGTAAAGGTATTCGGAGAACATCTCAAAAGTATAGAAGAAGCTCTGGGGTACTCACAAGAACTGCTACGCAGTCATGACTTCGTTGTCGTAGAAGAAAGACTTGATGGAGAAGAGTTTTCTCTGCAGTGCATCTCTGACGGTAAGCATCTGGCAGCTACCGTACCCGTACAGGATCATAAGCGAGCGTATGAAGATGATCAGGGTCCAAATACAGGGGGAATGGGATCGTATTCTATGAAAGATCATTTATTGCCATTTTTAAAGAAAAGAGATGTCGAGAAAGGAGAAAAAATAACACAGGATATAATGGAAGCTCTTCATAAAGAAACGGGAGAGTATTACAAAGGAGTCTTATACGGAGGATTCATTTTAACCAAAAAAGGAGTAAAACTTTTAGAATACAATGCACGGTTTGGTGATCCGGAGGTCATGAATATCCTCCCCATACTCAAAGACAACTTCGCCGAGATATGTTCAGCTGCGGTAAATCAAGATTTAAAGAATGTAGAGTTTGAAAAGAAAGCTACGGTATGCAAGTACGTAGTGCCAAAAGGATATCCTTTGAATCCAGTTCCCGGAAAGCTTGAGATCACCAACACAAAGGCTAAAGTGTATTATGCCTCTGTGGATTTAAAGGAAGACGGATTGTACATGACGAGATCGAGAGCAGCAGCCTTTGTAGGTATAGCTGATACTATAGATGATGCCGAAAAAATAGCTCAAAACGCTGTTGAGAAGGTAAAAGGGGATGTATTTTACAGAAAGGATATAGGAACAGAGAGATTATTGAGAAAGAGAGTAGAGCACATGAAAAACCTGAGATGAACATTTGATTTTTAAATAGTTCAAAGATAAGGAACGGTGACTCCGCCGTCGGGCATTAACAGTATGTCTCCTTCTATTTTTTCCAGATCTGAGAAACGCCATAGATTAATATTTACGGCTTCAAGAACGTTTTTTGGGAGATCTGTAATGGCATAAACCTCGTAATTTCTCAGTGCTTCCACCATTTTTGCCGCTTTGTGCCATCCAAGCTTATAATCTTTTTTAATTTTTTCCATAACTTCTTCCGGAGTTCCACTTTTCAGGAGATCATAAAACTCAGAAGCACCGATACCTTCTCCGCATTGGGAGACCAGAACTAATTTTCCTCCGTCTCTTAAAGCGAGTTTTGCATTTTCCATCGCTTTCTGGGCCTGGTACAGAGTCATGTCTATCGGATGTTTTGCGACGCTGATGACGGCATCGTATTTTTTCTTGATTTTTACTGCGTAAATCTCCCTGGAGGCCTCACATGCATCGTAAAAAGACTTTTCTATATCACCATATTTTATGTCTGCTATCTTGCCTTCAGAATCCAGGATCATATTTATACAGAATATATCCTTTTTTTCTTTTACGAACCTGCACATTTCCATCATTTCTTCATGTACGGGGTTCCCTTCGAGTTTCAGGACTTTAGAATTTTTATCCAACGCATGTTTATGATTTCTTTCTATTGTCTCGAACTTTGCTATTCCGGGAACAAAGCTCTTCCTCCCTCCCGTGAAACCTGCAAAATAATGCGGTTCTACGGATGTTATCACTACTATCTTCTTTGTTTTTTCCATTTCGTTGTTTAAAAAGACCTCATTGCCAAAGGAACTCTTGCCGAAATAGGTACATTTTGATTTCTTCGCATCATGAACGATGATATTCTTTTTTGTTCCAAATATATCTTCGAGCCATTTATCGCCGGGGTGTTTGTGAGCTCCTGCGGCAACTATGATTCTATCCTCTGGCTTTATTTCTATATTTTCTAGAATTTTTTTAGTTTTTGTCGGTCTTTGATTGTCGTTTACTATATATATTACATTTTCGTCAAGAAATTCCTTCAGATCGTCTATACATTTTTCAATAAGTTTTTTTTCATCAGAGCTGCTTTTTTTAGGGAGTACAGTCTCTATATCTCTAAAATTAAGAGTAACATTTTTTAAACCGTAGGGTATCTCCACCATCATCCGATCATCCTATGTAGCCTTCTTCTATCTTTTTCTCCTCTGTACCTTCGAGTAGTTTTATATTTTCTAAGAATTTCTCTGTTTTTTTAACTCTCTCATCGAGCTTTTCAAAGTTCATTTCGATACCAAGAATCTGAGTGATCACTTCCAGAACAGCTTTTGCACCTTTGGGAGCTACAAGATACCCTGGACATTCACCTAGAAGACATACCCCGTTTAATCCTCTCAGTTTTCCCATTCCGAGAAGAAGTCCGGCGGCTCCGACGATACTTCCGTCTCTCATAAATGTTATATTTAGTTTTTTGTATTTTTTTACCGTTTTTGGATCTGTCACAGCACCAAAGACCTTGTTTCCCCCCTCTTTGGTAGCAAATCCTCCCAGGGTAAATATATTCTGGACGTCATATTTTTTTACGTAATCCAATATTTTAGATGTTATCTCATAGTGTCCAAAAACATCCACTGCCTGAGCTTCACCAGCAAGGAATATAATGTCTTTTTTTCCTTTATAATAATAAAATTCGTTTTTTAT
>JAGLWR010000085.1 GCA_023133315.1 Methanomicrobia archaeon
TGCTTACGAGGCAGCCGCTCTACCACTGAGCCACCGAGGCATACAGATATTAGGCTTGCAGATTTAAAAATTTTGTACTATAACTTTTTATTTACATTCATATTAAAAGAGTTACGCCTCAGAGTTGCAGAGATCAAAAAGCTTATATAATTTTTTTATTAAAAATAGGATAGTAACCTCTCTAAGTTATGAAGGTGTTTATGATGTATGAATTGCCGAAAAAAGAAGAAATTCTTCAAATATTCGATAAAGCTACCAAAGAATTAGATATTTATGAAAAAAAGGATTGTATAAAAGATTTAGTGATGTACGAGATGACAGACGGCACACGAACGTCGACCGATCTCGAAGGATGGAGGTCCTACTTTGATGGTGGATTGTTTATTATACGATTTATAGAAATTCTCAGACTTCTTGGCGGCAAAAACCTCTACGTGAATGTCATCCACGAAGGTCATAAATTTAGATCAAATTATCCCGAGATATACCGGGGACTGTTAGAATTAGTTCCCGTTTATAGAGAATACACTGAAAAAAACAACGTTAAATGGAAATTCGTAGGAGATTACACGACCGAATTAGAACCTGGAGAACTCAAAGGAGCGCACGATTTTAGAAAATATCTCAAAGATCTGGAAGAAAAAACAAAGAACAACACGGATCTCGCTGTTTTTTTTATGATAAACTACTCGACAAAATGGGCATCTGAAGAAGGAAGAACGTTACTCCAGTCTCTCCCCGAAGCTAACGTTATCATCAGACACTGCAAGGGGTATGTTAACGGAGACATGTGGCTCTATGGGAAATTGGATAATAACAGTTTTGTATATGCGCAAAATGGTTCTTCCGGTATGAATTGGAGCGATCGCCAACTGGTCTATCTCATCTCTCTATCACTGAGAAGCATGATTCTCAATGAAGGAACTCATCTCTCAAAGACGTATGAGGATGGTGAACAGGATAAAATAAAGAAAAAAAGAGAAATTGAACTCTCTTTTATACATAAATCTCTCTATAAGAATGAAAAGAAATTTCCCAAGAGAGTTATAATATTCAGTCCTCTTGGACCAGAGGTTTATGAATTTTAATGATTCTATTAGGACCCAATTCCACCTATTATCCCCCCAACTAAAAATGCGATTAATGCAATTAACATGCCGAATTTTATAATTCTTCTAGCTCTGTAAGGATTCTTGAATTGAACGTATATGGAGGATGCTATTACTATGTCTGCCACGACGACAATGGGAATGTATATCTTATCAAAAATTTTCATTGGATAGTACGGTAACGGACTCAGTAAAATGGCAAAGATTAACAGTAACGAAGCTAAAATACTTGCGTTCTTTTTTCCAATTACTTTTGGGAGATTAATTCTGTCAATGTCTCCCTTCATATCTTCTATATCTTTAATTATCTCTCTCCCCAGGATCGAAAAAAAAGCGAGGAGTCCTAATACTATAGTAACATCTGCGTGATTTACTGCAGCTCCGCCGAAAAAGAAAGCTAATGCTGTTAAAAAACTTATTGTAATATTTCCGAATATCCCCTTTTTTTTAAAAAATTTTTCGTAACACAGCTGCAGCACAAGAGCAAAAACTGCTATAAAAAAACAGATAGAATTTATGAACAAGGAAATAAAAATAGCTATCCCAAAAGTTACTATAGAAAAAATCAGAGCATTGCTCCGGGTTATCTTTCCAGAGGGGAGAGGTCTTTCCGGATGACTTATTTTATCTATCTCTATATCAAAATAATCATTTAACGCATTGCCCGATGCCGTGAACAGAAACACCACAAAAAATGCCAATACGATATTAATAAAATAAGACGTTATATTCAATCCAACTGCGACTAGAGCAGAAATTAAAACCGCTAAACCTGCCATAAGAGAAGTCAGTGGCCTAATTAGTTCAAATATGGCTTTCATGAAATTATACAAGAGAAATAATATATAAACTTTTCGAAAATTTATTCTTGTGAGTTGAAGGATGATAAATAGATCCTAAAATTTCCTATTTTGTTTCAGAATTTGTATTTTTGTATCAAAGATCATAGAACAGATCTGAGAATATCCTTCATGTTTCAGGAAAAAATATAAATATCTAAAAAACATACTCAGTATATGGTAAAGAAAATATGCATAATGCCTGTAATTATGTTGTTAATTCCACTGGCAAGTGGATATATAAACTGGCTCTATGAAACAGATCTGATTGATGTGTGCGAGATGGCAAAAGCCGAAAACAAACTTGTACTTATTTATGTATACGACGAATGGTCAGAAAATATGGATCGCATCTTTGATGATTCAACAGTTTCTGGTTATATAAACAGTTATTTCTGTGCGATGAAACTTTATAAAAGTGCTTCAAAAGCAATATGTGACGTTTATAACATAGAAAAAGCTCCAACTGTAATATTTCTGAATGTTTACGCAGAAGAGATCGGTAGAATTGAAGGATTCATGAATGCAGAGAGTTTTTACAATGAAATGAAAGAGACAATTGAAGCCAAAGAGTTCAGAGAAAAACTTACAGACGAAGCTTATGAAGCACTGACAAATGCAGATTCTCTTTACTCAAAAGGCAAATATAAAGAATCCAAAGAACAATATACTATAGCATTGAATAAATTTCAGCAACTGGAGGATAAAGAAAAAGAAGAATACTGTAAATCTAAGATCTCTGAGACAGATCTGAAAATACAGTTAGATCTTTTAAGATACGGGTTAATTACATTTGTAGCAGTTATAGTGTTTTTCGCTCTTATATACTATATCTCAAAAAAAGAAGAATAATTATCTAACGGATGAACTTGCTGTGAGTGGATTGAAAGAGGACTATAAGATTTTACTCAAACCTTTTGATATGGATATACTGATAAAAGAGATAGAGAGAGTTAATGAAGGATAGAATCCCGATAACTTTATATTCTATTGTTGAAACTGATCTGTATGGTAAAGGTAAATAAGGATATGTGTATGCTGTGTGGCGGATGCGCCAGTGTATGTCCATATAACTGTATTACTGTCACTGAACGAGAGGTTATAATTGAGAACTGTAAAGAATGTGGAACGTGCATAAAATTCTGTCCAGTGGGGGCGATAGAATGAAAACAGATCTCATAGTAATTGGTGCAGGACCTGCAGGGAGTATGGCCGCGATCAATAGTAAATGTGATGCCATTCTTATAGATCAGCGACCGGAGATAGGTGTACCAAAACAGTGTGCGGAAGGCGTTTCGGAAAGCCTCTTTGAAAAAATTGGTGTAAAACCAAAAAAAGAATGGATATCGAAGGAAATTAAAGCTACATACATGATACCTCCTTCAGGAATTCAAATAAAGTTAGATGATAAAAAGGTGAAGAAAGCAAAGTTTGGATTTGTTCTCAACAGAAAAGATTTTGATAAGGGCTTAGCGGAAATAGCTGCGAATACTGGAGCGGAATTAATGCCGAAAACTAGATTTATAAGAGCAGAAAGAACTGAAAGAGGTGTAAAAGTCTACGCAAAACAATTCAATAAAACGATAGAGATAGAAGGAAAGATACTTATCGCATGCGATGGGGTACAGTCAAGAGCTGCCAAATCTTTCGGATTAGATACAACGCTGCCTTTAAGATACATAGAATCCTGTTACCAGTATGAGATGACCGATATAGAAGTGGAATCAGCGGTTGAACTTTATTTCGGCAGAGTTTATGCACCCGGAGGGTATGCTTGGGTATTTCCAAAAGGAGAGAATTCTGCTAATGTAGGAGTAGGAATAGTTCCCTCACTCGCAGAAAAGAGAGCTAAGGATTATTTAGACGATTTTTTGAAGCAAAAAAGATTAAAAGGTGGAAAAATTGTGGAGATAAACGCAGGAGCCGTTCCCGTCTCGCCTCCTATGAAAAAGACTTATGCTAACAATTTAATGGTCTGCGGCGATGCAGCAAGGATGGTAAATCCTCTCACTGGAGGAGGGATACATACAGCATGTATCTCAGGATCAATAGCTGGAAAAATTGCCACAAAAGCCATAGAAAAAGAAGATTACTCAGAGAAGTTTTTAAGCGAGTATCAGAAACTATGGAGAAACGAGTTCGGAAGAGAACTTGAGTATTATGGAAAAGCTCAAGAGGTGTTTATAAAGCTTACAGATGCAGAACTGGATAAGATAGCGGAATCTTTACTGGAAATAAAATTGGAGGAAATTTCAACGATGGAAGTTCTTAAAGCTATATTAAAGATGAATCCAAAACTCCTGTGGAAATTAAAATCTTTGGTCGTATGAAAGAAACAGATATAATAAACTATATAAAAAAGTTCGGTATCGAAGATGAAGATGCTGCATACATCAAAAATGATGAGTACCTATGCTTTACCACAGACGGACTTATTTTCTCTACAGATGTACCGAAAGAGATGAATCTAAAAACAGCGGGGAGAAAAAGTGTTCTGATGAATCTCTCAGATCTCGCAGCTATGGGCTGTAAACCTCTCTTATTTTTATGTTCTTTAAATCTGTCAAGAGATTTTTCAGATGTAAAAGAAGTTATTGATGGTATTCACTCTGCATGCAAAGAGTATGATGTAAAGTATGCCGGAGGAGATGTAAACGAGGGAAAACTCAGCATTGTAGGTTTTGCGGTAGGAAAATCAAAAAGGATCCTGAGAAGAAACGCTGCCAAAGAAGATGATCTTGTCTGCATCACAGGAGATCTGGGAAGGGTTTACTGTTATTTTAAAGAAGCAAAGATAGATATTTTTAAAGAGAAGGTCTTCAATCCTCTCCCAAGAATAAAGGAAGGACAGATATTGAGCGAGTATGCAAATGCATGCATAGACATCAGCGATGGGGCGTCCAAAGAGTTAAATCTTATTTCAGAACTAAGCAATGTGAGAATAGAGATTGAAACTCTTCCAATACATCCTTCAGTCTTGAAGACATCGAAAGAAAAAGCTTTTGATTATGCTTTGAATTCTGGAGAAGAATTTGAGCTTATTTTTACAATCCCAAAAAAATATAAAAATATTGTAGAAAAAGTGAATGCCACAGTCGTTGGGAGAGTTAAATCGGGAGAAGGCGTCTTTTACAAAGGAAAAAAGATCGAAAAGAGGGGATGGGAGCATCTTGGTTGAAATTGAGTAAAGATATCTGTTATCATTTTGTGTTTTATAGTTTTCTCTTCCTTTTTGCAACTTCCTCAAGCATCCTTCTTCTCAGTTCATCATAGCCTGGCTTCGAGTAGAATTCTTTCATTTCTGCACATTCAAATTGACTGCATATCCCCTACTCTGTTAGAACTACATGTTTTCTGCATGTAATTTTATAGTGACTTAACCCATCTCACAACAGACCAAGCTAATTCATCTCTGCACTCTTCGAATTCATGACTGTCCTGGAATG
>JAGLWR010000086.1 GCA_023133315.1 Methanomicrobia archaeon
ATCCCGTAAATGTTGTCTCAACTTTTGGTAGTCAATTTCATTTAGATCTTTTTTCTTTTGATGAAGTAATGTATTATGTATATCAGCTAGGATGATATACTTCATCAGCATAATAACAACACCAACACTTTTTTTCATTTAAATACCCCTTCCACCCTCTTTTGCCATTTCTTTAGTAAATTCTTCTAGGAATCCTTTTGACATTTGTGTAATTGTCCCCCTATAGATATATATGAGATCATCTGAAACTTTTTCCAACTCTTGTTCTGATACTAGGCTACCCCTAAATTTAATTAATATTTTTGCAATATCTCTGAATATTCCTTCTTTTTTGAGATTCATTATGTGAGAATCTATATTCTGGTCAGAGTATAGAGTTTCTTCCCCCAATTTATTTGTTACTTTCGAGAGAATCCATGTTGATGTTTCTTTTCCAAAATTTTCCACATTCCCATAAGATATATTTTTATAAACTTCCATAAATCTCCAGCCCAATCTTGTCAATTTATACATGTTATAGATGGTGAATATGATGGATGCGTACTGCGGAAGGAGTATGGGTGTAGAATGTAAAAGAGTAGCCCTAATACCTGTTTTAACAGTAGAGCTAAATACTCTACCCAATGAAGGGCTTATACTACCTTTACTTCTTGGGGCTTTAGTCCCCATGGATATGCACCTCTTTTTCTTTTTTCCTCCTGAAACATTTCATTCAAGACACAAATATTGTGTGCAGCTAATTGTTTTTTATTTTCTATCTCTGGGATCTTTCCTTTACAACACTCCAAATTACAAGTTATTTCATATTTTTCGAGTTCTTCAAAGGAATTAAGTTGAAATCTCCCATATTTATCGATATAATAAACTTTTCCATCATTTATTTTCATAAAATACCCTGAGCCGCATATATAATCAGGAAAAATATAGTAATTAATTCTCTTTGGATTATTAAAACCATAAAGAAAGGAAATAGCGTTTAAATCGTTCATTTTCCTCAAAAAAACATAAATTTCTTTCATATCTCCAGCTTGGCTAAGCTCTTGACAGGGAAACATATAGGATTTAATATTAAATTCTTTATTCATTTCTTCTATACCCCAGCTAATTTGTTTTCGGTTCGTTCCTTTTACTAAGGGTATTACTTCACATTCTATCTCTTTTGAAAGCAAATATAAAGCATTGTCGACTGCTTTGTATGTTTGATGTCTCTTAATTAAATTCGGATCAGTTTTATATGTGTGTGTATCCAGTGAAGTAACATAATCTGGACTTAGTCTCCTTATATCTTCTAAATACTCTTGATTGCTAATTTTATCTAATTTTATATCTTGTCCTACACCTACTAAAATTGTCTCGCCATAATATCCCAAAGCATCAGCAAGTGTATTTTTGAGGCATTTTTTGAATAGCGAAGTTCTCTCCCTAAGTGTAAAATAGTTGATACATAAAAGAGGCAGATCTATAAACTCCCAAAACTTGTCATAAGTAGTATCTTTTCCTCTATACACAGGAATATAACCATGATTGTAATGTAATTTATTAAAATCAGTTATTTTAAGTTGTTCGGTTCTATTATTCATCTTTTATCTCCTTATATTTTCTTTTTTCATGAATCTTTTTCCACATTTTACATTTTTCCTTCCTTTTCTAACAAAACTTCCATTTTCACTTTCTCTGCTGTCTACGACTTTTGTTTCCCCATAGAAACAGTAAGAATACTTCATTCTACCACCACATATAGGGCTTATAATACCCTAATGTACTATATGTAGTTTCCCCTTTAAAAACTTTTCTATTATACTCTTCTGTGAAGCTAATGTATACGAACTCTATTCTTCAAATAATGCATAATTTCGAATCTTTTACAATACTTCAAAGGGATCATATGATAACATTTCTTCTCAAAGATTCACTTTTATAGAGAGCCTGGAGGCGGGTATGGGGGGTGGTGAACAGAAGAGTGTTTTTTTTACCTCCAGACCCTCCAATGGTGTGGGTGGTGGAGTTTATAAATGTTTTCGGAATTTAGGGAAGGGTATTTATTAGAAAGGATTAATAGAGTGTATGCCAAAAAAAATTTGGAATTTGTTAAATGTTATGAAATCTAAATTATATTTTATAAAAAGACACTATAAAAAAATAATATTTCTGATCATAATAACTATATCTCTGTGCCTCTTAAACTCATACGTTATTTTTCCCTCGTATGATCAAAGAATAATCTATTTTTACAGTACAGACATTTATTTGAACCCCGAAACATCACTCGTTTGTACCAAGATTAGAGATAACTATCAGGGAATATCTGACGAAGAAATATGTTCTCAAATACACTTCATTCTCGAAAATAAAGGAAACACAAATGAAAAGATATATCTTTCAATAGAAGTTTTTGAACTTTTAGTAAAGCCCGGTGAAACTAAAGCAAGAAAAGAGGAAAAATCAAATGAAATGCTCAAAAATTCCAAATTGTACTATTCAGTCAGTATTAGAGAAGAATATTGTATAGAAATAGAAGAAGAGAATGGAAAAATGTACTTCAATATAAGTAACATTCCAAATGGAACTCCTTGTTATATAGAATCAACATTAAAAAGAGATTTTTTGCCTATAGGAAAACTTAGTTTTGAAAATAGGATTGGGGAGCTCAATCTCGAAAGACAAATTACATTTCTTTCTGACAAAATTATCACAGACCCCTTTTATGCTCTCAGTAATCCAAAGGAATTCGAACCTATTGAGTGTGTAAAGGAAAATACGTATATAATAGCTAATTTCCCCTATAGGACAAATGTTGTAAAACTTGACGTTTGTAGAGATGATTATATCGATAAAGAAGTTTATATTTATTACATTGCTTATAGATCAGGTGGTAGAACACCAGGTCCTTACTATCTTGTTACACTTATACCAGATCGCTCTTGGTATGGATTTCTATATGCAAAAATCGGTATCTTCATAGCAATATCGATATTTTTGGCTCCACATATATGGAAGTATTTAAGAAGACCTTAAATCAAAAGTCTGGCACATACCCACAGCACCGCCCCCCAACCACAGAACCACACTCACGAATATACCAATAACGATCCCAATTTCTCTTCTCTATCTTTTGTGATTTTCACACTTGTAAGAATGGGATATTATGGAGAACCTAAAGGCGAAGCAGTGTTTATTGACAAAAACCATCACTCCATCATATGGTAACTTTTTTATTATCAACAATGTTTGTAGGAATTGTGAATAAAATGACTGAAGAAGAAATAGCTTGGGATTTAACAGGGATGTTTTCATCTCCAAAAGATCTGGCAATAAACAAGAAAATAGAAGAAATAAGAGAAAAAACAAAAAAGTTCGTTGAAAAATATCAGGGAAAACTTAATACAGAGGATTTCGGGGCTAAAGAAATAAAAGGATTACTGGAAGAATTAGAAGAAATAATGAGGGAATTTGACAGGGTAGAAACATTTGGATTTCTTTCGTTCTCAGCAAATATGACAGTACCGGAAAATCAACAAATATACAACACTGTAAAGGAAGTAGGCGCAGAATTGGACAAAAATTTGACATTTGTAGATCTGGAATTGGGAAAAAGAGTGCACGAAAAGAAGGAATTGATAGAAGAACCAATGCTGGAAAAATATAAGCACTATTTAGAAAAATTGATGAGAAAGGTACCTCATCAGTTATCAGAAAAGGAAGAGCAGATAATAATAGAAAAAGATCAGAATGGAATACACGCATGGTCGCAGTTACAGAGTCAGTGGTTGAATACGAGAAAATTCGATGTGGAGGTAGAAGGAGAAAAGAAAGTACTATCTTACGGGGAAGCAAACAGCTTGTTGAACCATCCAGATAGAAAAACAAGAGAATCAGTGTATAAAGCAATATATACAGGACTGGGAAAAGACGAGATAGTGTATGCAAGTGCACTGAGAAGCGTAGTGGCAGATTGGATGAAAATTGTGAAAAGAAGAAAATACGAGAGAGCGGTAGACGGAGCATTAATAGCGAATGACATAGAATATGAAACACTGGAAAACTTGATGAAAACAGTAGAACGGAATGTAGAATTGTATCAAAGATATCTAAAAATAAAAGCAAAGTTAATGGGATTAAAAAAATTGGCATGCTGGGATGTAGTAGCACCATTACCAAATGCACCAAAAGAAAAAATAAGCTATGAAAAATCAAAAGAATTAGTAATAGAAGCATATGAGGGATTTGATAAAGAATACACATCGGCAGTAAAAGAAATGTTTGCAAAGAACCACATAGATGGAAGTATACGATTGGGAAAAAGAAATGGAGCATTCTGCAGCTCTTGGTACGGAGGGAAAACATCATATATATTACAAAGCTACGGAGAAACGACGGGAGATGTGTATACACTCGCACATGAATTAGGACACGCAACACACAACTACTATGCACAAAGGACACAGACGTATCTCAATGCACACAGTGGGATGATAATCGCAGAAACGGCAAGTATATTCGGAGAACTGTTAATGACAGAACCCCATCTGAAAAAGGCAAAAACAAAGGAAGAAAAGCAAGCAATACTGGCACACGTACTCGACGAAGCAGGGATGGCAATATTCCAGGTATCGGCGAGATTCTGGTTCGAAACATGTATGTACGAAGTAGTAGAAAAGCGAGAATATCTAGATGGAGAAACACAAGCAAAATACTGGGTAGCTGGGCGAGATAAAATATATGGTGATGCTATGGAATGGTTTGATGAAATGAAATGGGAATACACCATGAAGCCGCATTACTTCATGCCCAATTTCCGTTACTATAACTTCCCATACGTCGGCGCACAGCTGCTGGTCTGGGGGCTTTACCAGATTTATAAAAAAGAAGGCAAGGCGTTTGTCCCAAAATTAAAATCCATTCTCTCTGCAGGCGGCAGCAAATCTCCTGAAGAGCTTGTTGCTCTCGCAGGGTTTGATCTCTCCAAGCCTGACTTCTGGCAGCTCGGTATGCAGCAATATGAAGATTTTGTCAATCAGCTTGAAGAGCTGATTTAAATTTTATTTTTTTTATGCGTGTGGATAGAATCAGAGATATCATTTTTGATAAAGAAAAAAATTAAGAGCATGTGATGCCCAATATTTCTTGGATCTCTTCACAGCACTTCTTAGCTTTTAAAAGTTCGTTGTTCGCGTAGATTGTATTCCCAGTCGTGTTTGCATTGTCGATGTGTCCCTGCATTTCATCCAACAATGCTTGCACATCTTCAGACACATCTTCCGGTAAGTTATCCGTTATGCATTCCAGACATGTGTTCACCTGTCTCAGATGATAGTTTTTCAATGGAATGAAGGCTGCGATGGGATTGACTG
>JAGLWR010000087.1 GCA_023133315.1 Methanomicrobia archaeon
AGGATAGTTGAGTTTGAGGGTGTACGATCGCAGGAGAAAAAACTGACGCACCTTGCGAAGCTCTTTGTATCTGCCGATGAAAAAGAGGCTATCTATCTATCGAGAATAATACTGGAAAAAATGAGGACAGGTGTGGGTGAAGGTATAGTACGAGATGCCATTGCAAAGATCTATTCAACGTCCCCAAAAGAGATAGATACTGCATATTTCCTTGTTAATAACTGGGGTGTCGTGGCTGAAGCTGCAAAAAGTAAAAGCCTGGAAAAATTAGGGATCGAGCCTTTCAGACCTATAAAGGTGATGCTTGCGCAGAAGGTGAGAAACTTAGAGGAAGGATTTTCAACGGTGGGAAAACCGTGTGCACTGGAATATAAATATGATGGATTCAGAATGCAGGTACACAAAATAGGAGATAACGTGAAGATATTTACACGAAGACTCGACAATGTCACAGAGCAGTTTCCTCTAATAGAGGATGCCGTGAGGAAAAACGTTGACGGCGACTGTATCATCGAGGGAGAAACTGTTGGAATAAAAGGAGGGAAATATCTTCCTTTTCAACAGATATCACGAAGGATAAAAAGAAAGTACAACATTGAGGAGATGGCCAAAAGAATCCCCGTCGTCTTACACCTATTCGATGTACTCTATCAGAAGGGCAAAACTCTTTTAAATATTCCCTTTGAAAAAAGAAGAAAAATTCTGGAGAGCATAGTGAAAGAAGATAAACATCTTGCCCTTGCAAAACAGATAATTACAGATTCCGAAGAAGAAGGAAATGCCTTTTATAAAGAGGCACTGGATAAACGAAATGAGGGAATAATGATGAAGAATCTCACTGCACCGTACCAGCCCGGATCGAGGGTAGGATATATGATAAAACTGAAACCCGTTCTCGAGACGTTAGATTTGGTGATAATCGGTGCAGAATGGGGAGAAGGGAGAAGAGCACACTGGCTCGCTACGTTTTTATTGGCATGTAAGAATGAGGAAGGTAATTTTGTACCCATAGGAAAGGTAGGAACAGGGATCACTGATGAGATGTTCCAGGATTTAACAGATAATCTAAAAGAGAGCATCATATCTCAAAAAGGAAAAGAAGTCGCTCTGAAACCTGAGCTTGTAGCTGAAATAGCGTATGAAGAGATACAGCGATCGCCAAAGTATGAGAGTGGGTTTGCGTTACGGTTCCCACGGGTCATCAGGATACGAGAAGATAAAGGACCCGATGACGTAGATACGATAGAGCGAGTTTATGAGATATATGAGGCGAGCAGATGATTTTAAAGCCAGCAGGGATAGAGTGATAGCATGATCGATCTTAAAGGTATTTGTGGAGAAAAACTCGGTGAAAAGATCAGAAAAAAATTTGGAGAGGAGTTAGAGAAGATTATAGACGATCTGGAGCTGGAGAAATTAATGGAGGTCGAAGGACTGGGGAAGAAAACAGCTTTAAAAATTTTAAGAGCTGTGTACGAGGAAAAAACTGGTTTTCAATTTCAAGATATACTTCTCGGCGATTCTGAAAGGGTGTACTCTCGGATCATTGAAATGTTGCAGGAATATCCAGTTACAAAAGAAGCAAAAAACAGATTTCTCCTTTTCTATCCAACGAATAACAGGGAGTTTATAGAAAAAAGACTGAGCCTGTGCGAAGAATCTGAAAGATTATTATCAAAAGTAAAAGATCTGGATGGAATCTTGAGGAATCTAAAAAAAGTAAAGAAACTCGAATATCCGGAAGAAAAAAAATATAGAGAATATATTATAATAACAGACGATGAAGAGATATACAACTCTTTAGATCGGGCATACTGTGATGTGATGCTCGTTTCTTCTCCGCAGGAAGTAAGTTACTTTTCAGAGAACTATTTTAACGTTATTTATGTTTACTCTGATAACTCGGATTCGTATGAGGAGATAATAGGGGAGGTTGACGTCGCGACACACATACGGAGTTTCACCATAGAAGAAGCCATTCCCGAGATCGTTTTAACTAAATTTTTGATAAATAAAGATAGAATTAAAGCTGCACAGCGTATTTATTCCATTCTTGGGTTCGACTCTGTTTTAGACGAACTGATAGAAAAATTAGAGACACTGGATGAAAAAGAGGAGAAAGTTGATCTGGATAACATAGTTTTAGAAGCAGAAAGAAAGATAAACAGAGAGATAGAGGATAAAATAGAGAAAGAAAATCTTTCTCTCGGTGGAAAGAGTTTATTGAACATAATGGAAGAGATAAAAGGATCAGAATCTCCACTCGATGTCATAAAGAGGAGCATGCCGCCAAAAATAAATGAAATTTACAACGAGGTCCTGAAAAAATATACAGATGAGATATACACAAAAACAGGTTTCAGTGTCGTGGAGCTGTTTCCGCCGGAGATAAGTTTTCCGGTAGAAGCAGATTACGATAAACTTGAGGAGATAAAAACTGCAATGAAACGAGAACGTTTCAGAAGAACATACAAAAAAATGAAAAAAACTGCAGAGATCGGTAGATACTGGAAGGACATAGAAAAGAGTATCGCAGATATTTTCGAGATAGATCTTAAGATCGCGTTGGGACGATTCATTGAAGAGTACAACCTGACGAAACCGATCTTTGGAGAAAAGGGAATGAGTTTTCAGAACGGAAGAAACATATTTTTGACAGACCCTGTAGGTGTTTCTTATAAGATAGGAGAGACCTTAGATACATTTGTGGGAAATGAACGAGTTGCCGTACTGACAGGTGCCAATTCCGGTGGAAAAACAACTCTTCTTGAAACGATACTTCAGATCCAGGTATTAGCGCAAATAGGATTGTACGTCCCGGCTGATACAGTGTATACAACGATATTTAATGAGATACAGTACCTGGCAAGACAGAAAAGTGGAGGAGCAGGTGCGCTTGAGTCTACGTTACTGAATTTAATCACGTTATCCATGGAAAAAAGAAAAAACCTTATCCTCATAGACGAGCTAGAGGCCATAACAGAGCCAGGTTCGGCTGCTAAAATTATCGGCGAGTTCTTAAACATTCTCAATGAAAATGAAGAGTGCTATGTGATACTTGTTACGCACTTAGGTGAAGAAATCTTAAAGATCGCGGATGTGCGATGCGATGGCATTGAAGCATCGGGTCTTGACGATGATCTCAACCTTATCGTTGACAGACAGCCCATATTTTATAAGATGGGAAAGTCCACACCCGAATTAATCGTTGAGAAACTCTATAAAAAGTCGGAAAACAGGGAAAAAAACATATTTGCAAGGGTTTTGAAGAGATTGAGAGAATGATGAAAAGATTTTTATAAAAACCATTCGTATAGGGTATAATGCCGAGGTGGCAGAGCGGACTAATGCGCCGGCCTTGAGAGCCGGTTCCCCTCGGGGAGCTTGGGTTCAAATCCCAACCTCGGCGTAACCCCTTTCTTTTTTAGAAACAACATCATCAAAGATGATGTTTCTGAAAACCAATCTTCCAAAGGAAGATTGGCAAATCTTTCTCTTCAAGAAAGATTTGCTAACCGAGTTAGTGTTGTAAAGAAAAGCGTTCTGGAAAGAAAAAAGAGGATTAGTTAAGAAGGAAGAGGGTATAAACACATAGATGTCAAGGCTTCTCCTCATAAAAGTGGTTTATCGAAAAGTGCTACATTCATGTGGCAACGAAAACGGGTTTCCAAAAGAATATAAAAAGAAAATCCCTTACAGTAATAAGGTATTGGTGATTATCATGGAACGCGAGAAATGTACAAATAGAGAGATAAACATGGAGAACTGTCCCTGCACGTATCCCTGTTCTAAAAGGGGGATCTGCTGTGAGTGTATCCGGTACCATCTGGCGCGGAATGAACTGCCGGCATGCGTATTCCCGAAAGAAGTTGAAAAAACCTACGACAGATCGTTTAAAAAATTCATAGAGATATATAGTTAAAACGGTTTCTTTAAATATATAACCTGAGTTTCTTAAAGAGTAATAATGGTGATCATAATGTCAAAATTCCGTGATTACGATCCGAAAAAGGACAGAGAGGCTGTCCATCGTATATGGAAGGAAATTGGCTGGCTTGAGAAGGATCAAGAAAAACAAATGGACACGTTTATTGATGCCTGCCGTGCTTTAGTTGCAGATATCGACGGTGAAGCAGAATGTCAGGTTCTCACAGTTCCAGGTACTGTTCGTTATCTGGATGAGGATCTTCCTTTTTCATGCGTGGCAAGTGTAGGTACGAGTAGGATTGCCCGTAAGCAGGGATTCGCCGGGAGGCTGACTGCTTTGGCTGTCGCAAGAGACGCCAACGAAGAAGTACTGATTGCAGGACTCGGTATGTTTGAACAGGGCTTTTATAATCGATTGGGATTTGGTACAGGTTCTTATGAACATTGGGCTTCTTTCGACCCGGCAAGTATAACTGTGAACGTGAAGGCGAGAGTACCAACGAGACTTACAAAAGATGATTGGAAAAAGGTGCATGAATCCCGTATTCGGCGGAAACGGAGTCATGGTGCGTGTAATCTCCACGCTCCGAAGACTACCAAGGCAGAAATGGGATGGTCAAAGAAATCTTTTGGGCTCGGATATTTTGATGGTCCAAATGGTGAACTTACCCATCACGTATGGCTTGACACTAAAGAAATAGAACACGGTCCCTATTGGGTTCGATGGATGGCATATCAGAATGAAGAGCAGTTCCTTGAATTGATGGCCCTGATTAAAAATCTGGGAGATCAGATACGCCTGATCAGTATATGTGAACCAACGGGTATACAACTACAGGATTTGATAGATAAACCGTTCAAAAGACGACAGATAACAGAGAAGTCTAAATACGAAAATCGTATGAATGCTTTTGCTTACTGGCAGATGAGGATTCTGGACCTTCGGGGATGTATGGAAAAGACACATTTATCTGGAGAAGCGATATCATTTAACCTAGAGCTCATCGATCCAATCGAAGACATGCTCGATGATAATGCGCCGTGGAGGGGTATCTCCGGCGATTACGTTGTGACTCTTGGACCTCAATCCCGTGCAGAGGAGGGTAAGGATGAAGAACTACCTACCCTGAGAGCCTCCGTAGGTGCTTTTACACGAATGTGGCTGGGAGTTCGGCCGGCTTCCGGTCTTGCGGTAACAGACGATCTTTCAGGACCGAAAGAACTTTTAGAGAACCTTGACCTAATACTTAGAATACCTACTCCCCATCCGGATTGGGATTTCTGAAAGGGTATACACTTTGCACGAGTATCAAAAACCTTAAAAGAGTAAATAGAAAATATGAAAATATGAGCAAAAAGAAATCCTGGCGGGAAAAATTAGAAGGAGAGCATCCCAATCACGGCAAAATAGTGAAAATACTCAT
>JAGLWR010000088.1 GCA_023133315.1 Methanomicrobia archaeon
TAAACTTAACGCACGACTGGCAGTACGTACTGGACTCGAACGGATCAGTGGTATATTCAATATACCCGATAGTTCCAGCAGGTCCAGTGTACGGATTCGAGTACAGAGTTGTCCTCGAACACTTCCCGGAGACAATAATATGGACAGGTGGGCAGTTTAACTGGACACCGTACTATCTGTACGAAGATGCAAACAACATAAAGTTCCTTTGTGACTACTACGATCTTCTTGGTATCGGATGGGATGCCGATGTCGGAAACTACGTTTACTACGGAACACCTCACTGGTCTGAGGACGAGTGCAGAGGTGACGAGAAGTGGATATTCCACACAGGAGAGACAAAAAACTTCTACGGCTGGGAAATAACGCTTGACGATGTGAACATCTACGAGTTCAAAGCCCAGTGGCTCATAAAAGGACCGAACGATGAGGAAGCGTGTGAATACGTTGTTGTAGTATCCAGTTACTGGCCGGATATTGGTCTTCTAGATTGGGAATTTGCATACTGGACGCTAATGGCAGGTATGCCAGCTCCAGGTCTTGTGCCGACAGACAGAGCAGTATACGAGTGGATTCAGGACAATCCAGGAACGCAGTACTGGTATGATCCAATTATGGGTTTCTTTTTGGCATATGATGAGGCTTATCCTGACAGATACTACCACGAAACACCAGACATGAACTTCTGCTACGCCCCAATCCAGGACAAAATGTGCGAGTATGACGTCATAGGAATATATGATGACATATGTGACATCGAAGATGTTACAGTCTTTGCGCTGGACACGGTAAAGATATTCGTCGGTGCAGAGGGCAACAACAAGGCCGTTGCACGACTGTACGCATTGGAAGACTACGGTATAATACACGATGCTATATGTATACAGCCCTGTGGACCGGAAGGATACCAGTGGCGCCTCGATATACATGGAGGGATATTGGCAGATCCCGTAAATGGATCTCCACTTGTTGAGATAGAGTACGGAGACTACATAAACACGTATTACTGTCCGAGTATAGACTACGACGATTATGTTCCTGGCCGCAACGACGGCGTTCCAGATTTTGAGGACCTAACTCTTGAAGCGATGATATCGCTGAAGTTAATGAACGTCATCGACATACGAATCTGTGGTTCTTCGCAGACGATACCGCTCTGTTGCTGGGACATGCCGCAGTGTGGTGTTGACGACTACTGGGTGAACACGGGAGACGCTCAGGTATACATCGAGTTAATGATAGACGATGCGGACGATCTCGCTCACACAGATCTGATCGTAGAGGGTGGATTTTCAATAACACACTACGCCGGAGAAACTGTCACGACCGAAATAGTGAAGGTAGACATCGACCCGATGGCCATCGTGGTCAACGACGACGAAGTCACGGACACGATGAAGGCAACGTCTAACCTCGTCCTCGTCGGTGGACCTGGATTAGTTGTCTGTGTCGGTGCCACACCGCAGGTAGCAAACACGCTCACACAGGACTTGGTCGATCAGGGTCTCTCAGTTGTTGATTGGGCAACATCCACCGGTGAGTACGAGTACGTCGCTGACGCCTTCGCAGAAGGTAAAGACGTAGTAATCGTAGCCGGTGCTGACAGAGACGCCACAAGACACGCTGTTGAGCTCTTGCTCAATGATTTGATGGCATAAAAAATAAATTAATTTTTTTCTTTTTTTATTTTTTTTAAATTCTTTTGTTGATATATTTGAGAGGTTCTTTCGGAAGCCCGTCACCACCTTGATGTAGCCTTCGGCCATCTGGTTTTGCGTCCTTTTTTTTCCTGATAGTAGTTTTTTTCTGATTAGTGGTAGCTTTTTTCTTCGGAATCTCTTGCGGCTTATTCTGTCCAAAGATAGCCAGAAAAGTTAGAGATATGAGTATAACAAAGATCGTGAGAGGTTTTTTCTCCAGAGCAGAACTCTGCACGGGTGTCGGCGTCTGTGTTTCCGTCGGCGCGGGCATCGTCGTCTGCGGCAGGGTCTTTACTGCCGCAGGAATCTTTATCTTCTCGGAGTTCATCTCCACGAAAAGAGCATCGTGAGTCGTTTCCGGAGATATTTCCAGTTTTATTTCCCTGGATTCTTTGTACGTGAGTTTACCGGTCCACGCGTAATCGACACCCATACCGTATGCCCTGAAATTCACTTCGGCCAGACCTTTACCGTTATTCTCTATTCTCATAGTGATCGTCTTCTTTTCATTCAAAAGAACTGAGCAGGGTTCATAAACAAGATTCAGATCTGGAAAATACTCAGTTATCTCTATTTTTTCGGCGTACATCGTTATCGTATCTTCTCTGTAAATTATCCAGCCTATTGTCGTAACTATAAACGTATTTTCTTCTAGAGGGTACTCATTCTCCCCTATCTTAAGTATATTTTCGTTTATGGAAAAATCCTCCCCATTTATTTGCATTATGTCTTTTTCTTTTATACTGAAGCTTCCCGTTTGCAAAACATGAAATCTTGACGGCGCATATATGCTGAATATCTTATTACCATTTATTTTTACAAATCCGATTGAAACGTTGAGCCATAATTTTGCCCGTTCATCAGGGAGTACGTTGCTCCCTTCCTCGCTTTTTTTCTTCCCATTGACGTAAAAAACATAAAAAGCTCTATCCTTAAATGCAGAAATATAGAATGAGTAGACATTCTGGGCATCTCCTATGTGAACAACTGTTTCTTCTTCCCCCACCAGCTTTTCGTATATAGGTTTTTCGTCGCTGACGTATCGATTCTCATAGAAGATGGTGAGATCGACGTACCCATCAATGAATGCTATCTTTGTTATCTTTACTTTCTTGATTATAATGTCCCCAAACTTTTGATTTATCTCCGTTTCGCCGTATTTTAAATGAAGATACTCTTTTTTCCATTTTATGGCTCCTCGTTCCATCTGCAGGATTCTTATTCCTGCCGTGAAGACGCATCTGTGTCCATCCCAGTAAACTGCGTCGCATCTATCCCAGTCTACGAGTTCCACGCCATAGGTGTATTTAGAGCCTCTGAACGTGGATATATCGTTCCAGACAAGTCTCAGATCCACACTCAACTCTCTATTGCTCCGTATGTGCGGGACTAAAATGAGAAGTAATACTAAAAATACTAGCCATTTTTTCATAGCATCACCGATGAGCAATAATCCATATACTTCATATAACTCTTCAGTTTTTAAAGTTTTCTATCGCAAATTTTAAATACTCTTCGGTAAAAAACTCTCTATGAAACCCAAGATAATCGCAATAATGTTCTTATTATTACTAGTGGCACCCATCTTTATAAATGTAACTTTTGCCGATACAAAGGTGCCTAATGAATTACCCATAGTCAAGATATCTCCAAAAGGAAGCACCAAGCCCGGTGAGAATTATACCATAGAAGTAACGTTAACGAACCCAAACGAAGAAAATAAAGTCGATATCTGGAAATGCTGGGCAGAGATAAATACAGAAAAAATTCCTGAAGAAGAACTTCAGTACATAGAAATAATAAAAGAAAAGGCAGAAATAACAAATTTTGGGAGCGGAGAAGAAGTAACGCTCGAATTAATTATCAGATTCGGAGATAACGCCCCCGAGGGAGAGTATATCATACCCATAAAAGTTTCGGGCAAATGGATCGCCTGTACAACGGGATGCATACCCTTTTCACCCCAAAATGTAGAGACCAAAGTGAGTCTTACAATACTTAAGCCCGTGGTCACTGTATATCTACAAAATGAGTACAGCGTCAAAGGCGGAGAAAAACTTGAGATACCTTTCAGTATCAAGAACATAGGCACTGCGAAGGCATCGAATGTTTCTGTGAATTATCTCGTGGATGATGAACTGCTTGAAAATTTAGAATCTCCGGAAATATCGAGAGAATTGAATGCCAGCGAAATCATCGATGAAAAATTATATCTTGATACCGAATCCATAGATTACGGAGATTATTCACTTACCATACACGTGGAATACTTCACTACAAAGAATGAAAGAAAAATTTTCGATAAAGGGTGCACCATTCATATTTTAGGTCCGACTGAGGAAGAGATCAACCAGGAAAAGCTTAACAGAGCTTCTGGATTAGAGAGAGAAGCAGGGATCTTTTTGAGTAAAGACGAGTTCGATTCAGCGCTTGAAAAATATAAAGAAGCCAAAACATTGTATGAAGAGGTAGGTATAGCCACCAAAGTTGGTGATATGAATAATAAGATAAACTTGATAGATGAAACTATCCAGAAGATACAGGAAGATACGGAAAAAGCGGATCAGGAGTTTCAAAATGGGGTTCAATACATGAACAATGATAATTACTCTCAAGCCCTGGAAAGGATAAATGCTGCAAAAGCATTATATACGAGCTTATTGAATCTCACGAATAGAAATGAAAGTTATAAAAATCTTTACGAAAGCAAGATAAATGATTGTGAAGAAAAAATACAGTATCTGGAGGAAAAAATTAGTGACGAAGATGATATCGAAGTGCCCAAGCTCTACGCAGTTTTCATCGTGGCAATCGTATTGTTACTGGTATCTCTAGTTTTCGGCATCGCACTTATTAGAAGAGAGTAAAGGTGAAAAATATGAAAAAAATAGTTTTATTTTTGATAGTTCTGATGGGAATGCCGTACGTATTAAGTTACGAAAATATAACATTGGAGTATGATTACCCATCGCAGGTATTGGTAGGAGAAGAAATTGAGATAAAGGTCAAGCTGACAAATACTGCAGGAAATAACATCTGGGAATGCAAGGTCAAAATAGATAAGGAAAAGATACCTGATTATGTTCTCCCATTTATAAATTTTATAGTAGACGAGGCGAAGTTTAAAGCTCCGTTATATTACATGAAAAGAGGAGAACATGGACAGGATCAAGTTTCTTTAAAAATAGTTTTCAAAAAGGGAGTGAGAGGAGGAACCTACTCGATCCCCCTAGTTTTTTCAGGAAGAGTCGGTGAATGCAAAGATGGATGCATACCTCTTCCGCCGCAGGAAAAAAAGCTGAAGATAGCTGTAATAGTGCCAAAGCCTTTTCTTACCATCCAGACAACCAAAAGAGTTGAGGTAAAAACGGACACAGTTGATATACCCTTCGTTTTAAAAAATTCAGGTACAGGAAAAGCTACAAATATTGTTATCACAACGAGTCCGGGAGAACTTCCAACGGAAGTAGATCTTAACAGTACCGTGTTAAATGTTGAAGGAGAAATGAAAGGAACAATAATCCTCGATGCGTCTCAACTCGAAGCAGGTACATATAGCCTCGATATAAACCTAACGTACAGCGATGAAAACTTTAATAACTCCGGAAAAAAAGAGACAGTGGATGTAGTCGTCACAAAGGAAAA
>JAGLWR010000089.1 GCA_023133315.1 Methanomicrobia archaeon
AAAAAGAGATAATAGAAGCTGAGATAAAGGAGCGTAAAAAGTGGGGAAAGGAAAGTGAAACGGTCTCGAAGATCTTGGGTATAGCGCTTAAAAATGTTATAAAAGCTCTTCTCGTATTTTTAGACGAGACCCCTTCCCTTATCGTTTTACAGGGTGACAAACTTCTCGATTTAAAAAAACTTGAAAGAATTACAGGTACAAAAGTTACGTTAGCGAGAGTCAGAGACATAAAAAAACTTGGATTTCAGTTCGGAGGAATTCCGTGCATTGGATCGGGATTAAAAATGATCGTTGACCGAAAGATTTTAGATGAAGAGTTTGTCGTTGGTTCTGCGGGTTCTCCTTATGTTGGCATAAAGATTAAATCGAAAGATCTTGTGAGATTGAACTCTGCTGAAGTTTTTGATATCTGCAGAGAGGTTTAGATAGGTGTCTCCTTGCACTTGGAGGTACCTCATAAAATCCTTCTTTTATCTCTCTCTTAACTTCAATTTTTCTTAAATTCATTTTTTTTCCACATTTTTTGCATTTATAAACTCCCTTTCCTTTGGATTTTAATGTTCCACCACATAAACATTTTTCTTTCTGGATGGTGTACTTTGGAACGAGTTTCAATATTTCTATTTTTTCAAGATTTATTGTAAGCCCTTTCGTATATTTAACACCACCGTAGACCTTCACAACGTCTCCAACGATCTGGTTCCGTATTACATTTCGAAACTCTTTGGTAGGTTCGTACGCTGCGCAGAAGATCTCAGAACTATCATTTATTTTAAAGATGACATGCCCTCCTTCTATTGTCGTGGGGGATTCGGAAACCTCTCCTTTGACGATAACAGAATCAAACTCTTTGATCTCCGAGATTTTTTTAGTTACTAAATGCATGTCTGTGGCCTGATTCGTCAGAAAAATCTGTTTTTTATCAACTTTCTCAGATCTTATCATTTTTTGTGTTTTTTCAAGAATTTCAGGAGCCTCTCCTCTGATGCCATAAAGAACAGGACAGGGGGAGCTCGGTGCTATGCATAAATGGTCATTTCGGTAATCGTAATTATCAAAGATGAGAGGATAATACTTTTTGTCCATCTCGATTACAGTTTTTACGTCTATCTCTCTTCTTTTTCCAAACTTTGACCTTTCTCTGTAGGCTATAAGTTCGTAGGTGTGATCGTTAAGTTCCATTCCTACAGCTGCCAGAGCCCCTATGAGTCCTCTCTTGTTTCCGAGGGCAAAATAATCTATCTTATTTTTTTCTATGCACTCAAGAGCCTCTGTTATCTCTATATTCTCATGTAAAGCTTTTACAGCAAAATTTTTGAGAGAGGAAGGGATTTTTTCCATGAAAACTATTCCGGGATTTGTATTTTCCTTCCCGTAATGTGCATATTCCATGAAAATTTCTATTATTTCGTCTTTATCTCCATCTGAAATAATATTAAGTGCGCCGTTTCCTCTAGTTTTATAGGGGATATTTGGGTTTAATCTGATCAGCCTTGGATATCCTTCACATCCAAACCTATCTATAATTAGCTTTGCTAGATACGTAGTACACATCCCTTCTTTTGAGTCAGTGTCGTCAATGCCGATGTACATAACGAAAAACTTTTAATAATAATCTATATAAATTTAATTAATGAGTCACGAAGTAATCGATCTCACGAATTCAATCGTAAATATTTTCAAAAGAGCAGGATTCGAGGTATCTCTTTGCGATATACGATCATGTTACGATATAATGGCAAAGAGAGGCCTTTTCAGTTTCATTGTAAAGGTATTGTCCAATGTAGATTCCTTTTCTCCTGAACATGGAACTGAAATGAGGAAAATAGCTTATTATTTTAATGTTTTTCCTCTGATAATAGCTTATAAAACAAAAAATTATTCTCTTGAGGAAGGGATAGTTTATAATAGGGAAAGTATCCCCGTAATCTCTATAGAAACACTTGAAGGCCTCCTTTTAGACGAGCTTCCTCCTTTGATATACTCGGATAGAGGAGGGTTGTATGTAAAGATAGATAGAGAGAGACTAAAAGAAGAGAGGGAAAAACGGGGACTGTCCCTGGGCTATGTGGCAGATGCTTTAAACATATCGAAATCCACATTGTACGAGTACGAGAATATGGAAAAGGGAGTTTTGCTCGAAAATGCGATAAAACTTGAAAAGTTTTTTGATATCCCCGTGGTAAAGCCTGTTTCTATCCTAAGGAAGATAGAAAGAGACACTGGAGAGATTAAATTAGAAGATCTGAAAAAAGCCTTGGAGAGAGACGTACTTTTAAAGCTTCATCACATGGGATTTAAGGTCGTTCCGACAGAAAAGACGCCGTTCAACGCGGTTGTCAAAGATAAAGAGATAATAATTACGGGAATAGGTGAATCCAGTTCAAGGCTTCTTAGAAAGAGGATCAGGATAGTCCATGAGTTTTCGATGATGATAGAGAAAGACGCCATGTTCATAATTGATTCGAAAAAGAATACAGAGAATATAGAGGGAATGCCAATTCTGAGTAAAAAGGAACTGAAAAAGATAAAGGACATAGAGGATATATTTAACCTAATCTACAGCAAAAAAATTGATTAAGACCTTAGCCGTGTAGAAGAGATTCTTCCTTCTTCATCAGTTATAAAATCTATTTTTATTATTTCTAACTCTTTCAGCCCTAACTTCTTTTTTTCTCTATTTATATCCCGTGCATTTTCGTATGTTTCTTCTGTTACAAGGATATAATCAGCTTTTTCTTCTAGTGAGAATCCATACTTATCGTTTATCTTAAGTATCTCATAATCTTTTCCTTCTTCATAACCAAGAGAGCTCAAAAATTTTTCAATATATATCTTTCTTTTTTTAAATTCCCAGATTTTGCCAGCATATTTCTTATTTTTTGTCAACTCGTTGCTTGTAAGACCTATCAGCACATATCCGTAATTAAAGGCTGTTTTTAAGAAAAATTTGTGTCCTTCGTGTAACTTATCAAATGTTCCCGATGCTATTATTTTTTTCATAAAAATACCTTGTACAAGGCTATACATACAACACCAATAATCCCAATGTACAGTAGGGGGTATGCTATGAAGTAAACATGTATAAAAGTATAAAAGCTGGGATCAAAACTCTCAAGTCCTTTTATCAAATCTATTTTTGTTACATTCTGGATTTTTACCGTATCGTTGAGTATAACGGATGACGTTTCTGAAAATCCTTCTAAATAAAACTCTTTACTGTTTTTGTTTACATTTACCCACAACATACACGTTTTGTCGGTATATCTCTCAGAATTTATTATACTATTCACTACCTCTTTCTCGTTTTCTTCCGAATAGAACCCAAGGACTCTGATCTCCTTTTCTTCCAGATACCAGTTGATTGCAGACTCGATCAGTTCTCTGTCGATATTCTCTTCAAAGGAAAGTTCATTGATCGTTACTGACGGAACCTGCGAAAGTCCAAAATAAAGAAAATCATTTCTGTTGTTATCATAATCGAGATAGAGTATTCCTACATCTTTATTATTTATTTTGGACAATATACCGCTTATTTTTTCATATTCTTCATCTTTTTTATCTTTATCGTAGAAAAATCTAACGAAAACTTTTTTCGGACTTAAAAAAGACTCTATTACTGTTCTAAGTTCTTCCTTGGTAGTATCCCCCTCCATTTTTACCTGTTCGTTAAATAGTACTGCTGGAGTCATTATGAAACCGTAACTCTTAAATTCTTTATATCCGTTACTCGTAAAGACATCGATCATCTCTATGTTCAATGCTTCACCGTATTCGTTTTTCAGATCCTCTAAATACAGTTTTGTAGCCCCACAGTGTTCACAGTCTTCAGTATAAAAAAACTTGATGTTCACTGTATTTTCTTCAGCAGCAATAAAGCCGGAACTTATCAGGAGCACAATGAATATAAAGAGTTTTTTCATAGTGTGAGAAACAGATAATGAGCTTAAAAAGGTTTCGGTAACATCAGTACCTTTATTCCCACACCTTCAAAATCTGTTCCATTTCTTTTTTGTCTGGTATATAAGGATAATTATAGATAGTTTCTCCCGGAGACTCGTTGAAATAAGGTCTATTGCATTGTGGACAGCCTCTTGTAGTGTAGATAACAGGATTTTCTATAAAATCTTCAATTTTTACTCCAAACTCTGTTATATTCCCATTTTTAAATTTAAATTTAGCTGATATATCTTCTGTGATTAGATGATATGCTAACTGTAATTTTCTATATTTTTTTAATGAAGGTCTTTCTTTTGTTTCTAAAGGCGTCCCCTTTAATGGTGTAAAGGCGAAGAGGGAAGGTCTTATTTTTTTACTGTGAAGTCTTTGAATAACCTTCACCATATCTTCCTCTGTTTCTCCCAATCCTACGATCAAATGAGAGGTGACCATGAACTCTCCAAAAACTTCCACGGCCTTTTCCAATTTTTTCCAGTGTCCATTCCATGAGTATGTGGGTTTTATTTTTTCAAAAAGATCCTTATTGGCACAGTCCAGACTTATCCCAACTCTTTCTATTTTTTTAGAAAGAGTTTTTAACTCTTCTTCTGAAAAAGGCTGTGCAGAGACTGAAATTTTATTATTTATATCTTCCACGATCGTTAAAACATCGTCAAAAAGGGCTTTATAATTTAAACACTGTATGCACACTCTCTCATTTTTGAGGTTCTTTAACAGATCTTCCAAGGCAAATTCTGGCCAGATTACTCTTGAAAGCATTTGAGAACCCGAGTTATTGGCCTGTGCACAGAATAAACATCTTCCAGTACAAAATCCTTTGGTCATTAAATAGATAGTTGTAGGAAGACAGTCGATCTTCTTTTTCAGAAGCCCGAGCTTTATTGCGGAACCATAAGAAACTCTCACGTTCATAAACTCACCTAAAAGACGCAGCATACTTCTTTGAGGTCCCCTCTAACAAAAGAAGGCTTTGCTATGTCGAATCCCAATTTGAAAACTTTTTTTTCAATTTTTTCATTTCTGGGTCTCATGCACCCAAGAGAAACGTTTTCAAACTCAGAAGCTTTCTCAAAAACATTATAAACGTTCTCCAGATCTACTTCCACATTTTCCATTTCGGTCCCCTTTGTGGGCTTTAAAACAAGTAAAACTAATTTTTTTATCTTAAATTCTGACAGAACTTTTAACGCTTCGATCTCTTTTCCAGATTTTCCAAAATTCAAGCCTATGCAGAGATGAGGCGCCACATTCACGTATTTTGATAATACCTTCATAGTTTTTATATAATCTCTGGAGGTCCTGTTTAAGTTATACACGTTTTTAAGTATGTTGTCAT
>JAGLWR010000009.1 GCA_023133315.1 Methanomicrobia archaeon
TATGTGGTCTACTGTGGTGAGGCCTTTAGAAGGTTACAGATTCTATATATTTTTAGCTATGCCTTTTTCCTTAGTTTCCGCATTGTTCTTGGACAACATAAGAAAAGATCTGGACAGGGAAGTTCTGGGGGTAGTTCTTATCTCGGCGATAGCGATAATCAGTTTAACGGGATTATCCTCTTATAATATGGAATGGAAATTGACAAATGCGGGTGTGAACGAGAGAGAGTATGATGCTGCACTGTGGTTCAGGGAAAACACAGATGATTCTGCACGGATAGTTGCTGATTACTACACTGCACAGATGTTCGGAGGTGTCTGCGGTGGAAAGGCGCTTCTCGGTGGATTGTTTCCATTAAGAAATATTGATTTCAATCCATATATTAAAGCGCCGTCACAGGTGCAGGACGATATCTATGATTTTTATTCTACCGATGATATCGATCTTACATTTGAAATAATAGAACGATACGGGATAACACATGCCTTTATATCGAGAAATATGGAAACTTCGGGATGGTTTGGAGGGTATAAAACAGAGGGATTTGGAGTCCCAGTAAATCATAGGAAATTTGAAAACGAAGAGCATTTTGAACTGGTATATTCTGATAACGACGTAAAGATCTATAAAATTTTAAATAGTTATGAAAACTCATAGAATGATTTCACTGGCGTGGCTGTTTTTCTTAACGGTCAATGGTATAATGTTTCCAATACTTCCTATCTACATTCATCTTCTTAGTGAGAGTTATATTTACGTAGGGTTAATAAATGCCCTTCCCGCTCTGATGTTCATGGTTATGAGCTTTATATGGGGTGTTATCTCCGATAAAATAGGGAAAAGAAAAGAAATTATATTTTTTTCGTGCTCCATAGGTGCTTTGATGTATTTTTCCTTTGATTTTTTAAATGCTGAGTCTCTTATCGTTATGAGAACGGTCCAATCCGTATTTCTTGCTGGTGCATATTTAGTTCCTGCCCTGCTGACAGAATATTTCCCTGAAGAAAAGGGTAAGGCGTTAGGAAATTTTCAGAGATTCGGGGCTCTGGGCTGGTTAATTGGGGGACTGGGTGCTGGGTATCTATATAACTCTGGATATATCTTTGTTGTCTCAGGACTCCTTACTCTGATATTCGCATTTTTAATGATGACTATAGAAGAAATACCTAAGAGTGCTTTTAAAGAGTTTTATTTCTTTAAATTTGGAAATTTTAAAGTTTTAACTTATCTTTCCTTGGCTACGATCGTTCTGATAACATCCGCCGGGATTGTTTCTGGCCTTTTTTCTGTGTATATGAAGGGATTCGGGGTCTCTGAAATCAACATCGGGAGGGTCTCTGCCCTCACGGGTCTCTGTGTTGCTCTGACCATATCTCTAGCGGGGAAGATCTGCGATACTTTTGGAAGTGAAAAAATATTTGTGTTTACAAGTTTTTCGTACATGTGGATCTGGATAGCTCTCAGTCTCACCAACAATATGGTTATTTTTGCTATAATATATGCGATACCTGCCTACTCCTTCTTTTTCACAAGTACAAACTCAATGGCCGCGAATGCTACGTCTATGGAAGAAAGAGGAAGGGGTATAGGATTAGTAAACTCCTCAATGTGGCTGGGAAACTTTGCAGGTCCCCTAATTGGAGGTTTCTTGGCGCAACTATTTAACATTCCCCTTGCATTTAAATTTGCTGGCTTTTTGTGCATATTTTCCACGATCTTGGCTCTGTATTTGCGAAGGGTTTATAAGAGGTAAAATCAACTTATTCTTATTATATCTATTCAAATTAATGGTGCAATTCCTTTAGCAAAACTGTACATGCTATACTTAGATATGATAGGTAATCCTTAATGTATTTAATCTCAAAAGTTATATTTCTATGATGGAAATCTGCAGTATATGTAAGAAAGAAAAGGAGATATCGAGATCTTTAGGAATCTGCATAGATTGTATAAGAGATAGATTTGAAAAATCCCTTCCGTACATAAAGAAGGCGCATAAAAAAGAAATTTACTCCGAAGACGGTGTTACATGTGGTATCTGTATAAGAAGATGCAGGATACCCGAGGGAGAGAAAGGATACTGTGAGGCTAGAAAGAATACGGGAGGAAAGATAATCCCGAAAACAGGTTCTGATGAGTATGCTTTTGTTGAGTGCTACTATGATCTCCTTCCTACAAACTGCGTGGCCGCAGATTTCTGTGGGGAGAAGGAGTCAAAAAGAGGGAAGAATCTGGCAGTTTTCTATGGTTTTTGCAACTTTGACTGTCTGTTCTGTCAGAACTGGAACTATAAAAACGTTGAAAGAAAAATGAGTGTGGACGATCTTTTGTTTTTTGTGGACGATGAAACTAAATGTATATGTTTCTTTGGAGGAGATCCCACTCCGCAGATATTTCATGCATTAAAAGCTGCAGAAAGAAGTGAGAGGGCAAGAATATGCTGGGAAACTAATGGATCTTTTTCATGTGGACTGGCAAAAAAAGTAGGAGATGTTTCATACAGAACTGGTGGAACTATAAAATTTGATATAAAGGCTTTTTCAAATTCAATTTACATGGCATTGTGTGGAGTGAAAAAGGAAAATACTTTCAAAAATTTCAAATTCATATACAAAAACTTTAGAAGAGAGGATCCGCCAATCCTTGTTGCGTCCACCCCCCTTGTTCCTGGATATGTAGATGTTTTCGAAGTAGAAAAAATATCAGAGTTTATAGCCAGCATAGATCCAAACATACCGTACGCACTCCTTGCCTTCCATCCCGATCACAAAATGATGGATCTGCCTAATACATCAAAAGATCTTGCCACATCTTGCTTCAATGCTGCAAAAGAGCACCTCGAAAGAGTAAAGATAGGAAATGTATGGCTTTTAAAATAACCCCTTTCGAGAAACCTTTTTATAAAAGACATTCTTATGGAAATTGTAAAGTGATCGTATGAAACTGAAGGAGTATTCAACCATAAGAGAGATCTCGGGACCATTGATGATCGTTGAAAAAGTAGAAAATGTGGGATATGGGGAGGTAGTTGAGGTCATCGTTTCTGATGATGAGACAAGGCTTGGTCAGGTGCTGGAAACTTCCACTGATATGGCAGTTGTTCAGGTATTTGAAGGAACTACGAGCCTTGATACACGCCATACAAGGGTAAGATTTACTGGAGAGCCTATAAGACTTGCTGTATCTGATGATATGCTCGGTAGAGTATTTACAGGCATCGGAAAACCTATCGAAGGACCTGATATAATCCCGGAGGACGAGCTGGATATTAATGGATCTCCTATTAACCCGTATGCTCGTGAGTATCCGAGAGATTTTATTCAAACGGGCATCTCTACCATAGATGGAATGAATACTCTTGTAAGAGGGCAAAAATTACCGATATTCTCAGGATCGGGACTTCCACATAATGATCTCGCTGCTCAGATAGCGAGACAGGCCAAGGTGCCCGGAAAGGAGGAGGAGTTTAGCGTTGTATTTGCGGCTATGGGAATTACGTTTGAAGAGGCAAACTTCTTTATCAAAGATTTTGAGAGAACTGGAGCATTAGAAAGGGTGATAATGTTTTTGAATTTGGCTAACGATCCCTCAATTGAGAGGATAATAACGCCACGAACAGCATTAACATGCGCAGAGTATCTTGCTTTTGAAAAGGATATGCATATTCTGGTAATACTGACAGATATGACGAATTACTGCGAGGCTTTGAGGGAAATATCTGCAGCAAGAGAAGAGGTCCCTGCAAGGAGAGGGTATCCTGGATATATGTATACTGATCTAGCCTCCGTTTATGAAAGAGCTGGGAGAATAAAGGGAAAAAAAGGAAGCATAACACAAATGCCAATTCTTACTATGCCTGATGACGATATAAACCATCCCATTCCTGATCTCACCGGGTACATCACAGAGGGTCAGACGATCCTTTCGAGAGAATTGCATAGAAAGAACATATATCCTCCGATAGAAGTTTCTCTTTCGTTATCACGATTGATGCAAAAAGGGATTGGCGAGGAAAGGACCAGAGAGGACCATTCTGGGGTTGCTTCTCAATTGTTCGGTGCATATGCCGAGGGGAAAGAGTTGAGAGATCTTGTCGCCGTTGTTGGAGAAGAAGCTCTGAGCATCTCTGATAAAAAATATCTAAAGTTTGCGGATGAATTTGAAAAAAGGTTTGTAAATCAAGATAGGGGAGAAGATAGGAGTATTGAAGAGACCCTTGACCTTGGTTGGGAATTATTATCACTGTTTCCTGAATCTGAACTGAAAAGAGTAGATCCTGAATATATTGAAAAATATTATAAAGGTGAAAAGTATTGAAGGAGATAAAGGCGACACGATCAGCTTTATTAAGACTAAACAGGAGGGTTTTGCTGGCCGAAAGAGGACATAGACTTTTAAAAGAGAAAAGAGACGTTCTTGTTATAGAATTTTTTACTATCTTTGAGGATCAGAAGTATTTGAGGAGAAAAGTCAATGAAGACCTTAAAGATGCCTTTAAAACTTATATGAAGCTAAAAATTGTGGATAGAGACACAGAAAATCTTGCTGCAGTGCTTCCTAAAACACAGAGCCCTGAGATAGAAATAAAAAGAAAAAATATTATGGGCGTTACTGTTCCTTTAATAACCCTGAAAAAAAACAAAGGGGGCCTTTCCGAGAGGGGATATAATCTATATACTTCTTCTACACTTTTAGACGACGTTTATGATAAGTTTGAAAAGATACTTGAGGAGATAGTAAGACTTGGAGAGATAGAGAAATCAGTTAAACTTCTGGCCAAGGACATCGAAAAAACAAAAAGAAGAGTAAATGCATTGGAGTACATAATAATACCTGCCCTGGAAAATAAGAGAAGATTTATTCAATTTCAACTAGATGAAAGGGAAAGAGAGGATTTTTTTAGGATGAAGAGGGTTAAAAGCCTTATGGAAAGTAAAGTTTAAAAGGATAAATTTATTAATATATTGGTTGCATAGTATATCTTGGTGTAAAAATGTATGTGACCGGAATCTCTTCAAAAACCATAATAGAAAAACTGCCCTATGAAAAGATAGAGACAGAGTATCGGGAGTTTCCTGATGGTGAAATATATATCAGATTCGAGGAAAAAATAAAGAAAATTAGAGAGATTCTTATAGTCCAGTCTCTCTATTATCCTCAAAATACACATTTAATACAGTTATTTTTTATGCTCGACACGTGCAAAGAATTGGGTATAAAAGTTCATCTTTTTGTTCCCTATCTGGCGTATGCCCGGCAGGATAAGAGTTTTAAAAAGTATGAGTGCGTATCCTCAAAAACTGTATTAGAGATTCTCGATTCTTTTGATTTAAAGAGTTTTTATACAGTTGACGTTCATGAAAAAAAACTGCTGAAGCATATAAAAACAGAATCAAAAAACGTAACGGCGACATCGGTAATTGGTAGGTATCTCGAGAAAGAAGATCTGAAAGATCCTGTAATAATATCGCCGGATGAAGGAGCGGTAGATATAGCGAAGAGGGTGGCTGAAATCTTGGACTGTGAGTATGATTACCTGGAAAAGAAAAGGATATCTGGACATATTGTAGAGACAAAGCCCAAGAGTATAAATACAAAAGGAAGGGACGTCGTAATTGTGGATGATATGATATCAACAGGAGGTACAATGGTAAAAGCGTGCGAGATTTTAAAGAAAGAGGGAACAAGAAAAGTATTGGCTGGAGCTACTCATTTACTGATGGTAGGAGATGTAGAAGAGAAGCTTAAGAAGGTAGGTATAGATAAAATCTTTGGAACTGATACAATACCTCACAAATACTCGTCTATTAGTGTCGCTCCTCTCATTGAGGAAGAGTTAAAGATCATGCTTTAAAAATGAAAGAAAAATTAGTGCCTTTAAAAGATCAGAGATTTGGATGTCAGATGTGCGGGGAGTGCTGCAGAAACCGGTGGGTACCTTTAAGTTTGAGAGATATATTCAGAATGAATGGTGTAACCCCTATAGAGGCTTTTCTTTTAATCTGGAATGAAAAGAAGCTTGTCATAGATAGAAGGGAATGGGATAATGGATGTGTCTTTTTGAAAGATAATATATGTGAAATAAATAAAATAAAACCTCTTATCTGCAGATTGTATCCAGTAGCCTTGTCAGAAGTTCCTATTTTAAAGAGGAATGTTCCATATTATCTAAAAAATGATAAAAAAATATATTTGTATCTTGACAAAAGCTGCAAAGGCATTGGGAAAGGAAAAAAGTTTGATATTGAGAAGATACTGGATCTCTGTGAAATAATTATTCAAGAATTGAAAGAAACGTCTCTGGAAAAATTGATAGATATAATTTAAATCCATTTTCTTATAAAAGTTTTAAATTCCCTGTATATTCGTCGATCTCCTCATCCTTCCACGGCCCTATGCCTATGCACGTTATAGTCTCTGGTGATATCTGTGTCATTCCTGCGTCCTTTATGAGAATAGTAGGAATTTTTCTCTTCGCCTTTTCATAGAGCTCTAAAAGCTTTTTTTTATTTTCTATCTTCAGAACTATTTTTTTCTGCCCTTCGTATACCCATTTATCATATACATCTGGATATTTTTTTCTACACCTCTCAGCTGATGTTAATGAAGCATGTGCTACCTGTGAAGCTATCTTTCCTTTTCCAAGCTTTAAATCTGCTCTGATTGCTATAACCTGTTTCATTCCTTCACATCCAGTAAAATAACATCTTCATTGTTTTCCAAGAAGAACGCAAGTTTTTTTCCTTCGCAGTGATATAAATCTAATCCGTGCTCCAGAAACTTTTTTGCTTCTTCAGCGTATACAGATATTTTGTAGTCTCCTATATATAAATATAGATGTCCTCTAACGTTTTCTACTCTCTCTACTGAGCCTTCCCCCCAAAATCTCCCTTTCGGTATTTCGTTATGAAGATCATATATAAAAATATCATCGGAAACAATATAAGCCTCGCCTACGAGCATCGGTTCCGATCTGAACTCTTTATAAACTCCTGAGACTTCAATAATGTACTCTTCATACGCTTCTCCCTTTATGTATGCCTTTATTTTTCCAGTTTCGTCCTCTAACTCTATTAAATGCCCATCGTAATAGTATTTTCTTGATTTGACTTTTCCTCTAACAGTATAAACGTTTTTTAATTCCAAATCGCATATTTTATCTACTTTTTTTCCTAAATTTTCATAATAAAGACAGAAAAACTCTTTGTTGAATATACCATACCCCTTGAGATGATCTCCGAAATCTGGGGATATCTCTTCCGGCATATTGAGTTTTATGTTGTTTATATAGCACTCATCCCCTCTTTTCTCAATTTTGCCTTCAAGATAATCGCACTCCAGAGAAAATATATCCTTTATGGTCACCCTCTTATTTTCTATTTCTCCTAAGATCCCTCCAATTCCATTAAAATCAAAATTTACGTCAAAAATAAAACTTCCGAAATTAGTTTTAATTTTATTTTCTTCCACGTAACATCCAAAAAAAGATTTATTTAGTTTATAGATATCAAGTTCCTCTGGATAAATCTGAAACGCTGGAAATCCTCTTTTTATATATTTTTCTGGTGTCTTTTTTAATACTCCTTCAACGAGGATGTAATCTCCTATATTTGTTTCCTCCAAGGAAAAAATCTCTATTCCTCTAACAACAAAAAATTTTTCGTATGATTCAGAAACAATCCCCCTCAAAATAACATAGTTCTCTAAGTAATTTCTAGGATCAGAAGAGATCTCCTTTGGGCTCAAATAAAGAGAGAGAACAAATAATGAACTCAGTCCGACCAACGATGTCACTAAGGCTACTCCCAACAATCTTTTATTTTGCATGATATTATTCTCCAAGAGGATTTAAAAAATTATTGTTCCTCTAACTTATTGCCTACTTATGGTAGCGGGCCGTGAGGGATTCGAACCCCCGACAGGCAGGTTAAGAGCCTGCTGCTCTACCAGACTGAGCTAACGGCCCAAAAATGCACTGGGAGACTACTTTTTAAATTTTTCTTTTAGTGATCACTGTGTCTCTTGTGAATTTCTTATCAATATTTTGTTATTTATTTAATTATAAACCTTTCCCCCCACCCCATTATTTCTACTGGAACTAGTAGATAGTCCATGGTTATATAAAAATTTTAATGATAGAAACCCCGTACGCTTTCTTTCTGTATGTATATACGTCTTACCATGTTGTATAGAGACCCAAAATGAGTGGGATTTTTTTATATCTCAACAAAAAAATATCTTTCCAGAGGAAATAAAGGGGGTAGGTAAAAGTATTTATAGGGGGCATACCGCGAATATAATAATGAAGCAGAGAAGTCTCGAAGAGCTATTTGATCAATGTATCAGTAAGAGATTAATAATTAAGAATAAAGATATGCTCAGACATTCTTATACACCAGATGTACTGCCACACAGAGACGAACAGATAGAGAACTTAGTACATCCCTTAATATCGGCACTTAAGGGTGAAACACCTTCAAATATCTTAATTTATGGAAAAACAGGCACGGGAAAGACGGCAGTTGTCAAGTATGTTGGTAAGGCCTTAGTAAGGAAAATTGGGGGAAAGTTTTACTATAGACCGTATATAAACAGAATAAAGCCAGACATTGAGGTAAAAAACGATGACAATGCTCCCCTATACTTCATATATATAAACTGTGAAGTCGTGGACACCCAGTATAGAATGCTTGCAAAGCTTTGCGAGTATCTTGGTGAATCTGTCCCCCTTACCGGGTGGCCTACAGATAAGGTATACGACACATTTTTTAATGCACTAGACAGTTCAAAAAGACTCATGGTAGTTGTTCTCGACGAGATCGATGGGTTACTGAAAAAATCCAGTGAAGATATACTCTATAATTTGACAAGGATAAATACAGATCTAAAAAATGCAAAATTAAGTATTATTGGCATTTCTAACGATTTAAAATTTATAGAATTTCTTGATCCCAGGATAAAAAGCTCTTTAGGAGAAGAGGAACTAATATTCCCGCCATATGATGCCGTTCAGCTCGTGAATATCCTTACACAGAGAGTTTCAGAAGCTTTTTACCCGGACGCCGTGGGTACAGGAGTAATCCAGAGGTGTGCCGCCTACGCTGCGCAGGAGCACGGGGACGCACGAAGAGCGTTGGATCTTCTGAGGATCTCTGCAGAGATCGCAGAGAGGGAGAACTCTAAAAGGGTAGAGGAGAGGCACGTGAAGGAGGCAAAGGTAAAGACAGAGAACGATAGGGTCATTGAGGTTTTGAGAACTCTTCCAGCGCAAAGTAAACTCGTTCTTTACTCCGTTGTGCTTCTGGAGAAATACAACACTTCAACAATCGTTACAGGAGATGTGTACTCTGTTTATAAAGACCTCTGCAGACTTTCAGGCCAGGATATTTTAACCCAGAGAAGAATATCCGATCTTATATCGGAACTGGACATGTTAGGGATTCTTAATGCTCGAATAGTGAGTAAGGGTAGATATGGGAGAACAAGAGAGATAAGGGTTGGCGTTCCCATAAATCAAATAAAAAGGGAGCTTGAAACAGACTACAAGATAGAAAGAGTCTCTTCGTATGTTCCGCCGGTCCAGCACAAACTGGGGTAATCAGATGGCAGTAGACACTGAGGAGATAGTAGAGATATTAGATAAGGATATAATCTCCCTTTTCTATGAAAACGACATTGTCTTAGACAAGGAGACATATGGGTACATTCTTGAGGAAAAAATTGATATAGAATCATTAAGAAAATATATAGAATATTTGCAAGAAAGAGAGATTCATATTGCCGAAAAGTCCTCGCTTTTAGATGTATATCTACCAAAGATGAGAGAGAAAAACTTTGAATTTGAAAAAAAAGAGACAGTCCTCGATAAATTAGTAGAGAAAGAAGTAGAGGAAACTATAAAGAGCAGAGATATCCCAGCAAAAGATGTAGATCCAGAGATAAAGATTTTAAAAAAGATGGAAACAGATAGTGAGGGAAATTTTGAGGATTTCTTAGAGACTTTTAAGGATAGATATGAAAAAATCTCCAAAATTTTTAAAGAAAGAGTCAATATGAGGGATTTTCAAAATATAAACAGTATTAAAAAGGGAGAAAATGTTAAGGTTGTAGGCCTAATAAGAAAAAAGTTAAATGCAAAGACAAAAAATGTCATACTGACAATAGAGGATTTTTCTGGATTCACAAAGGTATTTATTTCAAGAAAATCCAGTATAAACACAAACTTAATTTTTGAAGACGAGGTAATATGTGTAGAGGGAAAGTGTGGAGGAAATATAATATACGCCCAGAACATCGAGTTTCCAGATGTCCCCTTAGTAAGAGAGGTAAACAGGAGTGATATGGATCTGTATTCAGTTTTAATCTCCGATATACATGTAGGGAGCAAGATGTTTTTAGAAAAAGAATTTTTAAGATTTTTAAGATGGCTTAATCTAAAGATAGGAGATGAGAAACAAAAACGTACGGCATCAAAAATAAAATATCTTATCATTGCAGGAGACGTTGTCGATGGTATAGGGATTTACCCAAATCAGAAAAAAGATTTAAAAATATTAAGTATATACGATCAATACAAGAAATTATATGAACTGCTCTCATTGGTGCCAGATTATATTCAAATTATTATTTCGCCCGGAAATCATGATGCTGCCAGACCCGTGATCCCCCAACTTCCCATTCCAAAAGAGTTTGCCTCTGAGTTATACAATATAGACAATGTTCTTATGGTCGGGAACCCAGCTTTTTTTTCAATGCACAACGTTAAAACATTAGTATACCATGGAGACACAATATTTGATATTATAGAGAGGATAAGAGTACCACAGAATGATGTAGTCTCTCCAATGATCCAGATGTTCAAAAAAAGGCATTTGGGCCCGATGTACGGAAAAAAAACAGGAATGTCCCCCGAAAGAGAGGACTATCTTGTCATAGAGGACATACCCGACTTGTTACATACAGGACACGTTCATGTTAATGGACATACAGTTTACAGAGGTACAACATTAATAAACTCCGGAACGTGGCAGGCACAGACAGAGTACCAGATTCTCAGGAACATGATACCTACTCCATGCAGAGTTCCTATTTTTAATCTAAAAACTCACAAAACAATGATAACAAACTTCGGATAATATTTTTAAGGAGGCAAAAGAAAAGATATTATGATAAACTTCCCCGTAGGCGAGAAAAAAGAGAAGTTCTGTAGTGAAGATTTTGATATAGAGACATATATTTATTTTTTAATCGAAGATAGGTTTACGGGGGTTATTAAAATAGAAGCAGAAGACAAAGGGGGAGAGATCCTCATTATAGATGGCAATCTCTGCGCATTTTTGAATGAGAAAGTCGGAAACGAAGCCATAGAAGACATTATAAACCTTAAAGGCGATATAGAGATCTATTTTTTGGAAAGGGAAAGAGCAGCGTATGCCCTTCACTGGTATAAAGTGATAAGGGAGTATCCCTTAGTTTCCTGGAAACCTACAAGAAAAGGAAATTTAAGAAAGGAAGAAATGGAAAGAATACAACTTATGAATAGTTTTGGAGTTAAGCCTCCTTCAAAAAATGAGATAGAAAAGATACTGAGAAACGAAGGAATGGAATTTTTAATTAAGGGGTAAATATTCTTTTCTTAGAGATTTTCTCTTAGAGCCTTTATGTCTGCTTCAAGCTTCATTTTTTTACTTTTTAGTTCTTTCATTTCAATTTTCATTCTTTCTTCAGAGTCTTTAAGAGTATTGATTCTTTTTTCTATAGAATTTACAATTTCTTCTTTTTCATCCACTGACTGAGTTATCCTCTCAATTTTTTTATTCTTTATTTCTATATCATACTCTATTTTTTCCAGAGACTTCTCCTGTTCTTTTTTTCTTTCTTCTAGTTCCGCGATATCACTTTTTAATGCATTAAATTTTTTCTGAAATCCTTCAAGCCCCAACTCTTTTTCCATCACTTTTTCTCTTCTTTCTTCCAGATCTTTATATTCCTCTTCTTTCTCCAGAAGATCTTTTTTCCATCTTTCGACCGAAAGGTTTTTTTGTTGAATTTCCAGCTCTCTTTTGTTCAGTTCCGCTTCTCTTTCAAGTAATGTCCTTTCGTTATCATTTAGTTTCTTTTCTCTTTTAGCTACCTCTTCTATCTTTTTTACTAGATTATCTTTCTCTATATTGAGATCTATTATCCTGTTTCGCAGATCTTTTATTCTCTTCTCCGTCTCTGGAAGCGTCTCTATTTTTTCATCTATTTCCTTTTTTTTCTCTTCTAATTTCTTTTCTCTTTTTTCAATCTCATATTTTTCTTTTATCAGATCATCTCTCTCTGAGAATATCTTTTTTTCAAGTTCCAGAGTAGTACCCTGTGATTTTAAAATTTTTTCAAGATTTTCATTAATTTTTTTAATATTTATTGATAATGCCTTTTCATATGCTCCCAATTCCTCTTCTCTTGAAGATAAAGAGTTTTCAAGCTTCTTTATATTCTCTTCTCTCAATTTCAGAGTCTCTTTATGTTTTTCAAGCTCTTTTAAATATGCGGCAACGGAAGTTTCAATTTCTTCAGCGATTTTACGGTGTTTTTCTACAGTTTCCGTGTTTTTAATCGCTTTTTCTACAAGTTTCTTGTAACCTACAATCTGTTCTTTGATATAATTTAGAGTTTTTCTATCTTCTTCAGAGATACCAAAGGGCATTTCATCACCTTTATGATTTTTATTTCCTTTAACAAACAAAACTTTATAAAACTTTCTTTCTAATTATTGTATATGCAAAACATTAAGGTTATTACGGTCGCGTCAGGTAAAGGCGGTACGGGAAAGACAACAACTACAGTTAATTTAGGTATCGCTTTAGCAGCACTAAAGAGACAAACGGTAATCTTAGACGCAGACATAGCGATGGCAAATTTAGCACTCTTACTCGGAATGGAAAAGGTAGAAGTTACGTTACACGAGGTCCTCGCGGGAGAGAAGGATATAAATGAAGCAATGTATAAAGGACCCAACGGAGTTATAATAGTTCCCTGCGGGATTTCTCTTACAGGATTTCAAAAATCACATCCAGAGAAACTTCAGGAGGTATTGATGAAGTTATTGGGGAAAGCGGAATTTTTGTTGATAGACGCTCCGGCAGGACTGGGGAAAGATAGTATAATACCCATGGCAATTGCGGATGAGATACTGTTAGTTTTAAACCCTGAAGTATCCTCGATATCCGACGGATTAAAAATAAAGCTTATGGCAGATACGATAGAGACAAGTATGAGGGGCATAATTCTTAACAGGGTAAGGAAGAGAGAAGGAGAGATAAAGAGAGATAAAATAGAGAAGATCTTTAATCTCAAAGTCATGGCAGAGATTCCGGAAGACACATCTGTGATAGACTCTGTGGCGAAGAGAAAACCTGTTATCCTGACAAAACCAAACAGTGCAGCTGCGATAGCGTATAAGAGATTAGCTGCAGATCTTGTGGGCGAAAAGTTTGAGTATAAGAGGGAAGGCCTTATAAAGAGGTTTGTTTCTTCCGTATTCGGGCGGTAAGGTGGCGATTCACCCAATATATAAATCCAACTTCGAGTATCACCGGATATATTCGGGAAAACATTTAAAGATTTTTCTACAGATATAACATCATGGCAGATGTTACATTACATGGAGGCAGGCGATAAAATGTCGATTCATCCAATAGATTACAGATACGGCAGTAATGAAATGAAGGAAATATTTGAGGAAGAGACAAGACTTCAGTTGATGTTAGATGTAGAGGCAGCACTTTCAAGAGCGCACGCGCAACTCGATCACATACCACAAGAAGCAGCAGAAGAGATATCAGAGAAAGCGCACACAGAAATTGTGAGAATGGAGAGAGTGAAAGAGATAGAAGAGGAAACAAAGCACGATGTAATGGCGATAGTAAAAGCATTGGCAGAACAGTGTAAATATGGGGGGTATGTGCATCTAGGAGCGACATCCAGTGATATAAACGATACAGCCACAGCCTTACAGTTACAAATGGCTTTAGATATCGTTTTAAAAGATTTAAAGGGAACAAAAGAGGTTTTAAAGAGATTGACGAGAGAAAATATCAAACGAGTGTGCATAGGAAGGACGCACGGACAGCACTCAGTCCCCACTACGTACGGAATGAAATTCGGGGTTTTTTTGGATGAGATAAGAAGGAATATAAAAAGGATAGAGGAAGCAAAAGGAAAAGTTACGGGTAAAATGGCTGGAGCTGTAGGAACGATGGCGTCATTTGATGATGGAATAGAACTCCAAAAACTGGTGGGAAAGGATTTAAAAATATCAATGGCTGAGATTTCAAATCAAATCGTTCAAAGAGATATATATGCGGAGATACTCTCTTCCTTAGCCATACTTGCTTCAACACTTGATAAGATAGCGTTAGAGATCAGGAATCTTCAGAGAACAGAAATAATGGAAATTGCTGAGCCCTTTGGAAAAAAACAGGTAGGATCGTCGACGATGCCCCATAAAAAAAATCCAATTACAATAGAAACGGTATGCGGTCTTGCAAGAGTTATTTACTCAAATGTAATTCCCGCGCTATTGAACAATCCATTGTGGCATGAGAGGGACATGACAAACTCTTCCTGTGAGAGGGTAATAATCCCGGAGACATTCATTCTTCTGGATGAGATGCTGAAAAGAACAAAGAAAGTACTTGAAAATCTGGTGTTTTACCCGGAGAACATAGAAAAAAACTTACATCTTTTGAAAGGAAAGAACCTCTCCGAAGCCGTAATGATACGATTGGTCAAGAAGGGATGCGATAGACAGAAAGCTCACGAGATTTTAAGGACAATGGCACAGGAAGAAGGAGATTTTAAAGAGAATTTAATGAAGAATAAAACAATAAGATCCTATTTGAGCGAAAAGGAAATAGAAGAATCTCTCGATCCGAAAAATTATATAGGATCTGCGGTAGAGATAGTGGAAAGGGTACTGAAAGAATAAAAAGCAGAATCAAAAGGATTTTAGATTTCTTTATTTAATTTGATTAGATTTTTCAGGTCTGATTATTTTTTTAGGAGAAGTAAAACCTCTCAGTGTTCTATAAGTTGAGAACTCTTTCTTAATTGTATCAAAAGCATCATGCCTTGATGTTACGACGATTAAATGAGCGGGGGGATGAATTTTTTTCAAAGAAAATATTACCCTTCCTCCTTTTTCGTTGGTTTTTGCAACCACATTGATATCTTTTGGATTTTTAATTTCTCCACAGAGATCAAGCATTATCTTTTCTGCCATTTCAGAAGGCATAAGTTTCGGATCATAGATCCTTATCTTTCCGTGTCTTATAAGATCTGCTAATGCGGTAAGTGCTTTTTTTATCGAGTCCGTCCTGAAGATAATAAAGCATACCATAGAGGACATTATCCACATATGCATAAAAATCTTACTCAGGAAAAAGTTGCACGATTACTGACAATTTAGAAACGGAAGTTTTATATAACTCCGATCCGAAGGGGGTATAATCAAAAGGAAAATTAGAGAAAAAGGATGGACGGAATGATATGGGTAGATCCGAATGAGTGCATTGGATGCGGATTATGTGTTACCCTCTGCCCCGAAGGATTTGAAATAAAAGAGGGTAAATCTATAGTAAAAAATTCGGATGCAGATTGTGTAAGTGATGCAATGGCAGATTGCCCTGTGGGAGCAATAGCCACTGATAACAAAGATAACATGAGGGTATACAATCAGCCTGGAATTTCCAGCACTGGGCAAAGAATAGAAAGA
>JAGLWR010000090.1 GCA_023133315.1 Methanomicrobia archaeon
ATTCAGCCAGAAAATAGGGTTATAGACGAAATGAAAGATGTTTTAGCCTGTATGTTCTGGCGAAATTCCGAACTTGCAGAACCTGCATTAAAGTTTTTGAACATGATCAGTGAAAATGACGGATTGAAAGACAGCTACTGGTCGGAGTTCTGCACCATTGTTGCCATAACAAGAGGTCAGTACGACAGTATTATCAGCAAGCTCAGAGGTGGGGGATTTATTTACAAAAGAAACGATGTCTGGAAGATATCTGAGGGATTTGAGGACTTTTTAGTAAAAATAATAGAGATTACAAAAAGATGGAGAGGGGAAAATGAAGAATAAATTTCTGGTCTTACTCATAATTGTACTACTGCTTCCGAAGATGGAAGCAGATATAGTGTACGATGATAAGGTCAAAGTAAAGACCGAGATTTACAAAGATGGTACTCTGGATTCCTCTCCTATAAAAATTTACAAAGGGATGCTCATAGACATTGACGGACTGTATAAATTAAAAGTTGTGGATTATGATCTTGATAATGGAACGATATACCTTGAATTGTACAAAGATTACAAAAAAATGATCCTTTACCAGTGGAACTGTGAAAACAATATTTACACGATCTCCAATGTACTTGTATGCTGCCCAGAATGCTCTAATCAGACTGTGTTAGTTTACGAAGACGAATACTGCGATATCTCTATAAGATTTCTCTGTTTCGATAGAAGTGGAGTAACTCAGGAAGGAGGGGAGAGCTGCTGTCTGACGGAGAGTACAACTACGGCGGACATATACGCAAAACTTCAGATATACTTCCACAAAAAATTTACAAAAATTATGGAAAAAATGCTCATAGAACTGGAAGAAGGGGGGCTTTTAGATAACAATGAAAAAGGATACCAGGTTTCTGAAGATGAGATAATTGTTTCGGATCCGTATTATATGTTCTTAAAAGACGATAAAATTGTCGTTTATGAAACGGATTATGGTACTAAATTATCTCTGAATATTCCGGCTCCGCGATATAGAATGAATGAGACGTCGTATGGAGGATACAAGATAGGTATAGTTGACAACGCCATCTTTTCAATGCTCGATCCGTCGGATGCGTTGTATAATACGGTATTTAACTCTGAGATGAATGCTGGAACTTACATAGAGTCCTCCCTCCACAAAATCGAGACAATGGAAGGTATCATAAATGTCTGTAAACTGATAGTGGGAGAGGATATTTACACCGTTTATGATGACGGAAAAGATAATATAATATTCAAAAATGATTTTGGAATTGTAATTACTAAATTCGATCCTGATGCTAAGGAGGTTTACTTAAAGTTCTTAAAAAAGGTAGATGAGGAGGAGATAGACAATTCAAACCTCACTGCAGAGGATTACCAGATTGTTTTTAACGAAAAATACAGTGATTTCCTCATAGATGTTGTTTCTGGAGCCAAGATCCTCAAAAACAGAGTCGGCCTCAGATACGAAGACATTAAAGGTGTTCATTACGAAGAAATGCCATTTGAAAAAGATTCCAAGGAGACAATAGTAACGTTTATGAACATCTCGAAAAGAGGAGAGAATCCAAACGCTCACGATTTTACGGGCTTAGGCTGGGCAGATACGGAGATTCCAAACTTCAGATACGCTTCCGGGGATGATCCATTATCTCCAATACATTATGGAACGTGCGTCAGGGGAGACGAGATGACGTACACCATAGACTACTCGTACAGTCCTCTGGCAGCAGGAGATGCGACAAATATCACTATTACAGACGTACTGGATTCTGATCTTCAGTTTATCTCTGCTACTGGCTCATTTGTCGTTATAGGTGATACCGTTACATGGAGTCTTGGAACGCTGCATCCGGGGGATTCTGGAACAGTAACGGTAACTGTAAGAGTGGACAATGCCACGGTATACGGTACGGAGATACCCAACGATGTCACGATCTCATACACAGAAGATACGCCGAAGACACTCACAACGCTTCCCGTAATCTTCAAGGTGCAGGCAATGGATATCATAAAAGAAGTAAGTTCTACCTTAGCTTCTCCGGGGGATACACTTACCTATACACTGACGTATTACAACACGACATCGTTAGCGAGAACATATCTTGGAGTTTCCAGTACCATAACTATAGTTGCGGGGACTATACAGGTAGAGGATGTTATTCCAGACAACACCACAGTGGATCCTGCGATGGTCAGCGACAGCGGGGTAATAAATGATACCAACGGGAATCTCATTATTGGCGACGGCGGAGACACGATAGTGTGGGGAAACCCAAACCCTCTGCCGCAACTAGATCCAGAATCAAGTAATTCATTAACGTTTCAAGCTGTGATAGACAGCGTTACTTCAACGATAACGATACCTGATTACGGGACTATCACCCAGTACGATCTTTATGGAAGCCAGGCAGGTGATCCCAACGGATCCAATGCGATACCGGAAACAGACAACCACGGTATCACGAGTAATACCGTCTATACAACGGTAGCCGTTCCTTCAGGTCCGTTACCACAATCGCATCTCCCGTGCTGTAAAATGACCGTAAGCAAAGAAGCTCCGCAGACCGGTATTCCTGGAGATATAATCACTTACACAATTAGATACCAGAATACAGGTCTCTGCGAGAATGGAAATGCCTATAATGTGAAAATAATCGATACCCTCCCGGAGAACACAACGTTCATTAATGCTTCCGTACCTCCTGTGGTAGATGGAAATCTCCTGATCTGGGAGATACCTCAAGTAGATGCAGGAGGTTCTGGGACGATAACTGTCGATGTGATGATAAATCCTGCCATGTCTGAAAATGCCTATTATGTCAGAGTTTACGAGTACAAAAAATATGCCATGGTGAAAGAGGACTGGATAGGACTCGGAGGAATAATAAGTTATGATGATTACAGTTTAATTCTGGACGAAACTCACAAATACTGGTACGATATCAACGAAGTCCAGATCCATAAAGGATCGCAGAAGAAAGATGACATAAATATGGCACTATATCAGAGATGTGTATACGATGATATTGTTTTCGAGTTTCTGGATAATTCCGGTATGGGAGAAAAATTTAAGGGATTTTTCAGGATATACAAAAGTGTCGTTCCAAATATAATTGTAAGTTCTGAGTTTAAAAGATGGGATAAAGAAAAGAATGTATGGAGCAATGAAATCTATTCAAATGACAAATTCTATCTATTCGTTTATCTCGAAAATGTAGAAAATGGATTGAGCATAGGAAAGGGAATGGTGAGAGATGTAAGTTATTCTTTTGAGACCGATTTAAATTGCAAAGATGTAACATGGATGTATCTCAACTACTGTGAGCACAATCTTTTCGATATCTATCCTAACGAAATGGGATATATTATCCTTGAAATGGATGCCCCACCAGTAGATTTCGAAAAGAAGTATTCTGTAGACGTTCACGTAGCATGGAAAGATGATCATGAAAACTCCTTTGAGACCGAAAAAACATTTAACGTAAATGTAAAACCAGATCCCGAGAGTAAGATACTGAGAATTGAAAAACACGTTGTCGGAACGAATGAGATAAAAGTAGGAGAAACAAAAAAAATACAGATATTTATAAGAAACTGGAGTGAAAAAGAGATAAATGTAGAGTTTAAAGATAACATTCCCCAGGGATTGAGTGTTATTGAGGGAAGTTCAGAGTTCAAAGGAAAAATAAAGTCGTCGGAAACGATAGAGATAGCGTATGTACTTCGAGGGGACAATGAAGGAAGTTACTCTTTCAGCGGAGAAGCGTATTACGAAGATATTTATGGAAGGCACAGAGTAATTTCTAATTTAATAGAGATACATGTCATAGGGACAGAGAACCTGACATTAACAAAAGAAGTAAGTAAGAATTATCTTGACGAGGGTGAGATTATCACTATCTCGTTAATGTTGAGGAACAATACAGAAGACGATATCACAGATATTGAAGTCGTAGATATAGTCCCTGAAGATTTTACAGTGGTGGAGATTTTCGATAAAAACGCAGAATGGGACGGTGAAAATAAGATCCTGAGGTATACAATCGATAAATTAGAACCTACAAAAGCTAAAATAATAAAGTATGCAGTCAAAGCGCCTTCAAAACCTGGAAAGTACAACTTCCTTGGAGTAAGAACGACATATGTGATAGGAGGAAGTAAAAAGGAAAAAACGACATCAGATTTTGAGGTTATAATCCCTGAAGCTGTACCACCCTCGTTGAATGTGGTCATGACAATTCTGGAGAGAATACCTTCCGAGGATAAAGAGATACTCACACTTCAATTAAAGTTGAATAGCGAAACATCTTTAATAAAAAATATACAGCTCACGTTAGAGTATACAGGGTTCAGGGTTCTGGATTCAGAAGGGATAATAGATGACGGACTGGTTTACGAGATAAATGAACTCAGTCCCGGAGACGAATATCTTACAAAAGCCACGTTTGAAACAGGTGTAGGTGATAAAGAACTTTCTTTTGTCTTGAATGGAAGTTATCAGGATAATCTTGGATTGGATTACTCTTTAAATAGAGAATTGAAAGTTTCTTTTGTTACAAAGAAACCGATAATAAAAATAACAAGATCTTTAGAAGAGAGTACAATACGATTTGGATACAGCACCCAGATTGTTTACACGGTAGAAAACACAGGAGAAAGTGAAGCAGATATAACATTAAAGGATGAGATTCCCGAGTATATTGGAAAGGATTATATCTGGGAAGGGGAATTAGATCCCGGTGAAAAACATTCTTTAAGGTATAAAATAACTCCGAAAAAAGCAGGATCATTTGAGCTGAGCGAAGCTTCATTGGTGTATGAGGATAGGTTTGGGAATGAGTATACCGCACACTCAGAAAAAACGATACTCGAAGTAAAGGGAATTGTATTTGAAAAAACGTTTGAAGAAGATACTGTCACTCTTACTGTAACAAACACATACAGTGAAAAAGCTTTTGATATAGAGATAGAGGATTATTTACCTGAAGGATTTGAAGCAGATGGAACGTTGAGTTTCACTTTAGATCGATTGAACGCCGATGAATCAAAAACATTTTCTTATACGCTAACTAAGTTCGGCAGTTCTTTAGAACTCCCAGGAGCTAAAATAATATGGAAAGACATATATCAGGACAGTTATGAAGTAGAATCCAGTAAAGTATCTATAACGTACGAAGAGGAGAAAAAAGAGGAAGAAGAAGAGGAGAAAGAGACTCC
>JAGLWR010000091.1 GCA_023133315.1 Methanomicrobia archaeon
TATGAGTGTGCCCCAAAACCAAGATGTCTATATCTCTTAAAAACGTTTCAAAGTATGAATCAGGATAATCTGGATAGATATACTGTGTTACACTTGTAGGCGAACCATGATAGATCGATATTCTCCTATCTCCTATTCCTAAGTTAATGTTAAACTTCAGTTCTTTTAAAAATTCTATACTCTCCTTATTCAAAACAGATTTTGTCCACTCTATGGCCATTTGGGCATAAACATTAAATCCCATAAGTTTGGCTATCACGGCATAATCATGATTTCCAAAAACTCCTTTTACTCCCTTACTAATACACAGTTGTATAACCTCGTTTGGATTGGGGCCGTACCCTACAAAATCTCCGCAACAGAATATGTCCCCCTTCGAGTATTTTAGAACTTCTTCAAGAGCTTCTAAGTTTGAGTGTATATCCGAAATTAAGGTAATCATTACTATACGCCCTATGAGATGTTATATATATTCTTTAGCTATCAAGAAAGCCTTTTTTATCGATGCATTTTTCTCTCCCTTTTTCAAAACATAAGATTCTAATTCATTGTCTTCTATTTTTTCTCTTATGTATTTCATCTCTTTTAGAAAAACATTCAAATTATGGAGAGACAAAAGAATCTCAGCCTCGCTTGTACCTTCCAAAAAATCATTCAATCCATAATCTCTACATATAAAACAGTCGCATTCTGGAAGTTTTTTTACCTTTCTGAGTTTGATTCTTTTCAACGTCCCAGGATCTATATATTCTTTAAAAGCTGCTGCTACTACGTAGGTCCATGAGTCAAACGTTTTCACACCCATGTAACTTAACGCAAATAACGCTGGAAATCCTGTAATCCCGAAAACATGGAGGGACTTTTCGTTTCTAGCCGCTGAAACAACGCTTATTAACGTACGATAATCTCTCTTTTTTGGAACTAAGGAGCCGACAGCATACCCATCAAACCCACTATCGAGGCTTTCCAGATAATTTTTTATATCTACTGCATTGTGACCGTGAACAGCTGAATATAATAACATTTTTCTATTATTTCTTAACTTTAAAGCTAAATTTGAGTTATAGATGCTTTTTTCTATTCTTTTTTTCTTTTCTCCCGGACTCAGATCTGAGAGAATAGGATAATCAAACGTTATACCTATGTCACAGCCAGATTCTTCCTGATATCTCAGTACAAACTCTTCTTCTAACTCTACATTCTTTTTCATAAACTGAAATCCGCCAGAGTCTATAACAACAGGCTTTTTTGTTTTCAAAACTCTGTGTATCCCCTTTTCACGGATTTCGTCTTTTTTATTATATTGAAGAATATGATATAAGCTTAAAACAGTACCCTGAGCTAAATCCCATGGAGCCGGAAATTTTTTTTCTATCCAGAGATCCCAGATACCGTAAGAAGCTGCAGAGACGGGGAGTAATGCAGGAGTTTCTATACTCCCATGGACTGTTTTTATTTTTTTGCACTCCATAGTGCATTTCAATTTTTTATATATAAATAGGGAGGGGTATCAAAAAAATATAAAAAAATTAAACGTAGTCCGAGACTTTTGGAGGTCCAGGTTTCAAGCCTTTTCTCTGTCTTATCTGACGCATTGCAGTTTCCTGAAGCTCCTTTGACATCTTCTCAAAACCTATCTGTTCAGTCGTCCAGAGGGCTCTCCCTTCCGTTGCTGATCGTATATCACTCGCAAATCCAAACATCTCTGCCACAGGAGTTTTAGCGATAATCGTTGTCAACTCTTCTTCCTTCTGTATATCCAGTATCTGTCCCCTTTTCTGCTGTAAAAGCCTTGTTACCGCCCCCATATAGTTATCAGGCGCTGTTACAAAGACTTTCTGTACAGGTTCGTAAAGAGAAGCATCTGCGAGAAGCATTGCAGCATATAATGCACTCCTCACCGCGGGGATCACCTGTGCAGGACCTCTGTGAATGGCATCTTCGTGAAGCTTTGTATCATGAAGCTTGACCTTCATCTTTATAGTAGGTTCATTTGTCAGAACACCTTTATCAACTACATTATGAAACGATTCTATAACGAGTTCCCTGACCTCACCAATATGTACAACTCCTCGAGTCATATTTACGTAAACATTTCCCTGGTATACCTCTTCAACATTTTTCGCCTCATTTTTATTCATCCCAAGTGCTCTCAACTTTTGTCCGATATCTTTTGATTTTATTCTTCCTTCTGGTATCTCTCCCTCTTTTATTGCTTTGTAAACCTCATCTTCCAACGGCTCGACTGTTAAATAGAACTTGTTATGTTTGTTAGGAGATTTGCCTTCAACCTCTTGGGAAGCTCTACTCACTCCTTCCCTATAAACGACTATCGGCTCTGAAGTCTTTATTGGTACTCCTTTTTCGTGAGTGATTCTATATGCTACTACCTCCAGATGCAGTTCTCCCATCCCGGAAAGTAAGTATTCTCCTGTTTCTTCGTCTATCTTTGCTTTCAAAGTAGGATCTTCCTTTTCAACTTGTTTCAGGACTTCTATGAGTTTTGGGAGGTCTCTCGGATTTTCAGGTTCTACCGCCTCCGTCACAACAGGTTCGGAGTAATGTTTTATGGCCTCGAAGGGATGCATAGGTTTATCACCTTCGCATATTGTCTCTCCTGCGATGGCTTCTTTTAAACCTGTGAGTGCAACCATGTTTCCAGCAGGAACCTCTGCAACGTTCTCCCTATCGGCCCCCATAAATATTCCTACCTGTTGAACTCTTCTCTTTGTTCTGGTACCAACGATCCAGACCTCATCTCCAGGTTTTATCTTGCCCGAGAAGATCCTTCCTGTCGCTATCTCTCCGGCGTGTTTATCTATTATTATCTTTGTCACTATCATGCCGAGGGATCCGTTTGCATCACAGTTCATCATCGTTTTTCCGATCTCGGTATCAATCTCACCCTTCCATATCCTCGGGATCCTGTATCTCTGGGATTCTAAAGGATTTGGTAAATGTTTTATTACCATATCAAGAATTATCCTGTGTACCGGTGCCTTCTTGGCAAGCTCCTTTTCTTTTCCTTCGTTTGTATATCTGATAATATCGGCAAACGTGATCCCTGTTTCTCTCATACGAGGCACTGAGATAGCCCATTTGCAGTAAGCAGAACCAAATGTTACGCTCCCAACATTTACATTTACCTGCCAGATGTCTTTAAACTCTTTCGGAGCTGCCTGTTTTATTAATTTATTCACCTCAGTAATGATCTTCACAAATCTCTTCTGCATCTCTTCAGGGCCCAACTGGAGTTCTTTTATAAGTCTATCAACTTTGTTAATAAAAAGAACTGGTTTTACACCTTCTTTTAATGCCTGTCTCACGACTGTTTCTGTCTGGGGCATTTTTCCCTCCACAGCACAGACAACGATTATACACCCATCTATTGCCCTCATTGCTCTGGTGACATCTCCTCCAAAATCCACGTGTCCGGGTGTATCTATCAAATTAATAAGATGATCTTTACTTTCGTATTCGTGTACAAGAGATATATTGGCAGCATTTATCGTGATCCCTCTTGCCTGCTCCTGTTCGTCAAAATCTAAAACTAACTGCTTTCCCGCAAGTTCCTCAGACATCAATCCTGCTCCAGCCAGTAAATTATCTGAAAGCGTTGTTTTGCCATGGTCTATATGAGCCGCAATACCTATATTTCTGATATACTCAGGAACATACATCAATTTGTTGGCTAATTTAGCCATGTCTTCCTTTCTACCCATTTAACTCACCTTGCCGACTTTGCAATTCTTTCAACTTCCTCTCTTTTGCTTACAGCTACACTTTTCATGTCGTAGTTTGAAGCGAGAATAATTTCCTCTGCAAGCGCTTCTGAAAAAGATTTTTTAGACTTGAATGTTTTTAAACTCGCCCCTAAAGATATATACTTAAGAGCAAAATCCAATCTCCTCTGTGGTGACATATCAACAGCCATATGGTACTTCACGCCACCGTACGTTATTGTTGTTGTTTCCTCCATTGGCGCAGAGTTTTCAAGTGCCCTTATCAAAACTTCGAGAGGACTTTTCTTTGTTTTGGAGTTTATTATATCAAAAGCATTTTTCACCGTGTGGTACACTTTCACTTTTTTTCCAGAGTGGCCTCCTTTCCTTCTCAAAAATCTTCCTCCGATTTTTTTCTTGGCAGAGCCTGATCTCATTAATTTATTGATCAGCCTCTCTACAATACTGAGTTTAGCCTTTCCAAATCTCTTTTTTTGATATCTGCCACTTGAATGAGGAATATAAACGGGATCTAAATTTATATGCCCTTTTAATCCGCTATCCATTACCTCTACATTGAAATCCCATTTGTCAAACAGTTTTTCATCCATAAAATCACCTTATAGGCTTCTCTTTCTTTCCAGATACCATCTCACTCAGTGCCACCCTGTTGACCTTGATGACTTTGAATCTGACACCCGGAATATCTCCCATTGATCTTCCTTTTCTGCCACCTATACCTTCTATAACTACTTCATCATGTTCGTCTATGAAGTTTATAGCTCCGTCGCCGGGACAGAAAGCTGTTACCTGACGTCCATTTTTTATTAATTGAACTCTGACACATTTTCGTATGGCAGAGTTAGGCTGCTTGGCTTCTACGGGCACTTTTTCAAGGACTATTCCCCTCGCCTGAGGAGCCTTTCCTAAGGGATCAGATTTTTTGTCCAATCCGAGCGCCCTTCTTTTAAAGTTTATATCTTCCCATCTAAGTTTTTTTCTTTTTTTTAAGATAATCCTTCCTGCGAACTCTCCTCTTGCCATTCCTTTTTTACTCATGAGTTTCACCTCACATTATCAGTACATCTGTTATATTATGATGCCTGTTCAGTAACAATCTTATCCTTTTTATATTTTTTCCAGACTTACCTATCACAAGTCCTTTGTCTTCCTTGGCAATATCTATTGTTGCTATCTTTTTATTATTTCTTTCAGAGATAAGAACTGATTTCACTTTAATAGGTCTTAGAATATTTTTTATAAACTGCTCAGGGGCATTAGAATATTCTATAACTTCAATTTTTTTTCCTGATAACTCAGACATTTTTTTTATATTTACCCCTTTTTTGCCTATGGCTAGTCCTACATCTCTTTCCCTAACAACAAAAACAAGCTTGCCATCTTCCAGAATACAATCTACTATTTTTGCTCCAGTTATACTCTCAAAAAGACCTATGCATTTTATTTCCTCTGTCCC
>JAGLWR010000092.1 GCA_023133315.1 Methanomicrobia archaeon
CCTGATACGGTGTGAGATTCCCATAACCACCTCCAAGGCGCAGCATCAGCCAGCCGAGTATCAGGAGCAGCCCACAAGTGAGGAAAAACTTCGTTGTTCTTTTTGACTTGGTGCCCGTCCAGAGACCGCAGGCACACCCCAGTCCCATCACACCTAGCCAGGGAATGATCGGATACAGTACACTCAGCCCTCCCTCAGTGTTGGGCTGTAGCGCGATCTCCAAGAATGGCTGGTCAGTGCCGGGCTCGAGAGAGAAGGTGTTCAGCAGAAAAGGCACCAGCAGAAGAAGAAGGATAGAGCCGCTGACTAACAAGGATATGGGAAGACGGCGGGCAAATGCCAGAACAATCAGGCCCGATCCGATACAGGCCAGGACTCCAAAATAAATCATCCTCGAACCAGAGAACGAACCAAAACCCCAAGCCAAATTCACTACTGTCATCTGGAGAATTATGAGGAGAAACCCGCGTGTAAGTAGTTTGCAGGTGATCTGGCCTTCACTGAGACGCTGCGACTTGCGCGACAGGGTGTACAAACCTATGCTGAGACCAGCGAGGAAAATAAACGTCGGCGCACAGTAGTGAGTGATAAAACGCGTCAGGTAGTGTGCGATGTCAGGTATCGGCTCGGGACGTATGCCCTGAAATCCCTCGGCAAAAATGTGCACGTAACAGAAAACCATGGCATGATCGAGTGCCATGAAGATCATCACCCAACCGCGCACTGCGTCAATGGCGAAAAGGCGGTTCTTCACATCACCACCACAGTTACAATAACGAAGATCAGATCACGAGCTCTATCATTCGTAGTAAGATCTAAATCTCTTTCTATCATCAGAATATGAGTTATCATGGAATGTATATAAATTTTATGGAAAGCGGGCTCATGGATTTCCAGGCTCTAATTTTTTTACGAAAAGATTTATAATAGCTTTACTGCATATAAATCACCATGAAAGAACAAGTCACAGATAAATCATTTATTTTTAAAAAACTGTCATTTTTTATTTTATGTCTGCTGCTCCTGAATTTAGGCTGCATAAGTCAGCCCGAGGTCGTGGAAAAAGGTTTGTTGCAGGTAGGAGAAGAAAACTACTATGCTCACAGCATATCGGACACGCTTGTAGGATACACCCATTACAAAGTAACAGAAACTACTCAGTACCAGAATGAAGAGGTCTTCGTGGTGGAAGCAGAAACACTTCTCGATCTTGAGGCAGGAGGACTTCCATGGAAGATGAGCTATAACGCAACAGAGTACTACACAACAACCCTGAATCCCAAATACTACAAAGCAGCCATATCTGTGGCAGAAAAAGAGTCCGAGATAGAGTGCAACTTTGAACAAAGGAAAGTAAAGGAAAAAATTCAGTCTCCGGATCTTTCAGAAGAAAAAGAAATTTCAATAGAGGAAAACACCTATCTCCTGGACAGCAACATGTTCCAGCACTACGTTTTCCTCTTCAAAACACTTCAACCTCAGGAGGACAAAAAGGTGAAAATCTCACTTTTCATGCCTCAAGCAATGCAGAGTTCTGAGATTACCATCGAATTCCGGAAGGAGGGCTCAGCACTGGGACAGTCCTGTATCTATGCAGAAGCCACTATTTTCCAGCAAGAGCACAAGTTCTGGGTGACACCAGAAGGAGAGCTTTTAGCTCTGGAGATTCCCTCCCAAAGCTTCAAGATGGAACTTTCAGATGCCAGTATCAAAGAAAAAGTGGAGAGCGTTGAAATCATAGAACTTTTGAGTGCTCCTTCCAATGTGAGCTTTGATGACCCAATGTTGGTGAACTACCTGAAACTCAGGCTGACCGCAGAGATTGTAGCAGAAACTGTGGACAAGAATTTTCTCTCCACGAGCTACCAGAACTTTTCTGGTACCACAACAGATTCCTCAATTGACGGTGTTTTTGAGATTCATACAGAAAAGTTTTCCGGCACGGGTGATACCTATCCTCTCTCAGTGCCGAAGGCATATCTCGAGTCAGAGCCAAAAATAGAATCAGATGATGCTGCAATAAAGGCAAAAGCTGAAGAAATAACGCAGAACTGCAACGACTCATGGGAAGCGTCCCAGAAGATCGCACAATGGGTTTTTGAAAACATAAGTTACAAAATAACAGGTGAGGGTGCAAAGAAAACTCTGGAAACAAGAGAAGGAGATTGCGGTCCTCACACATATTTAACGGTAGCGATGCTTCGAAGCATTGGTATTCCTTCACGAATAGTAGGAGGAATAATGTACGCCAGAATGATGGGAGGACCCTTCTTTGGACAGCACTACTGGACAGAGGTGCTTATAAGTGGGGAGTGGGTACCCTTTGATTCCACCATTGGAGAGTATGGCTATCTGGATGCCACTCATGTGAGGCTTTTCAAGATGGGAGGTATACAGAGTCTGGAAATAGAAGTCTTGGAGTACACGCAACAGGAGCCCGAGATAAAAATGAAGGAAAGAGAAGCGTTCCTGGAAATTGGGGAATACCGTAGATACAGATTTATAATAGATGAAGTAGAGTTTGGCCACGCCGACTACAGAGTCAAAAGTAAAGAAAGTTATGAAGGCCAGGAAGCCTTTTACGTGGAACTTTCCCTGGATCAGGACCTTAACAAGCTCGGCACACCGGTAGAATTGGAGCTGGAGGCTGGTCTTTACATAACAGAGGACGTCATGCCTCTTTTTTATCGAGTGGATGCCCTGGTGAACTCTGAGAAACAAACAATTGAGTGTAGAATCTCTGAGGGTAAAGCCTACGATGTGGTTACCGTGGGCGAAAAAAAGTACGAGGATGAGATAACCCTTGAGGAAGGTACGTACCTAATGGGCAACAACATGATAGGTCTCTGGGCACTGATGTACAAATCTCTGCAGCTAGAGGTAGGAGAAACCTACAAAATTCCAGTGTTCTTCCCTGCAAACTTCCAAAAGTTTGTGGTAGATATTGAAGTCATGAGGGTTGATACCGTTGTTGTGGCAGGAAAATCCTACGAGGTTTTTGTGTGCAACGTTCCACTCTTCAAAGAGATAGACTACGTCACAGAGGATGGGCTTCTGGTGAGAATTGATCTGCCGTCGCAGAATGGTTTCATAGAATTAATGGATTCATAGAACTGGTGAGACAGTTTCACGAACTCTCTCTTTATTTAGTTTTTATAGAACGTTATAGTGATGCGGATTCGACTGCTTTTCTCAGGGCAGCCCTTGCCAGCAAACGTGTCGAATCCAATGTTGGTAAAGGTGAATCTTCCTGAGTTACTAACAACGGGATCTCAGTGCAGCCGAGAACAACAGCATCACAGCCTTGGTTTTTTAATCTGTTGATTACCTCCTTAAAATATGCACGAGCTTCCGAGGTAAAACGGCCGTAAACAAGTTCATCAAAAATAATGTTATTAATGTGCTCCCGATCCTCCACTTCGGGAATTCTGTATTCAATACCCACAGCAGTAAGTTTCGCAGGATAAACCGTACCCTCCATCAAAAAGCGTGTACCTAGAACTCCGAGACATGTATAGTTCTGATGAATTGCCTCAGCAGCAACTTCCTCGGCAATATGAAGCCACGGAATTGGTGATTTCTTGACAACAAGATCAAATGCCTGATGAATTGTATTATCAGGACAGATGGCGAAATCTGCTCCAACCTTCGCCACGTTAGCTGCTGAAGATATCATTAAATCAGCTACACCTTTCCAATCGCCTACTTCAATACATCGCATATATTCACTCAGGGGGAAAGTATGCATAGTAACTTCAGGATGTGCATGTCTTCCCATAAATTTTGCTCCTTCTATACAGATCGTGCGATAACAAAGGGCTGCTCCTTCTGCGCTACACGCGACTATTCCAATGTGTTTAGCTGTTTTCATTCTTTATCTCCTCAAACGATATAGGCTCTTTATCGCTTTTAAACTTTTATGTTTAAACAAAACATTTATAAAAAAAGCTTTCTTACTCTTTCTTCATGAAATTAATTTCCTTTACTGATGACTATGCAAAAAAAGTTGTTGATATGTTCAAGAGAAGCCAGGAAGGATGGCCCACTGGCTTAGGCGAAGTAATCATAGATGAAAAAGACATATTAGACTGGTATCATGAATCGAAATACATAGAATGGTATTTAGCAGAGGAAGATGATAAAATAGTTGGAATCTGTACTTTTATTGAAAACGACAAGGATACTGTGTATTTTGAATTTTTAAATGTTGATCCATTATACCATGGGGAAGGATTTGGAAAAGAGTTGGTAAAAAAATGCGTGGAAAAAAGTATAGAACTCGGATACAAGAAAGTAACTCTGGGAACATGGGCAGGAAACATGAAAGCTGTTCCTGTATACAAGAAATGTGGTTTCTTCTGGATTCCCGATACAGATGTGGACATGGTCAGTTTTATACCCCTTGTGGCTAAATTAGAAAAGGAGTGGTACAACTCGCTTCAGAAAAAGATAGAAGTTAAAGAGGATGAATATGAAAAGTTTGGGGAAAAAATCTGGAGTTACAAATTCAAAGACTCTAAAGTTTATATAGACTCTGAGAATTCATCTATTTGCGGTATCGAAAAAAAGAATTTCAAGGCTGTGATGTACTCAAAAGATTCCAAGATAATTCTTGATCTTGATTTTAAGGGACACATAATTCTTGATGACGAAAAAATAGAGATCGATGAAAAGAGAAATATTGAGAAAGAAAGTAAAAAAGAGAAAGAATACGTGTACATAATTTCTAATGGAGAAACAATAAAATTAGAATGCAAAGTTCTTAAAAAAGAGGTTATTGTTTCTTCGTACCCTGAGAATCTCTATTTCAATAAGAAAAAATCGGAGTTTTATGTCATAATCGAAAATAAGAAAGAAGATTCAGAGATAAATATAGAATCAGAGCTTTTTTCGAAAAAAATTCGTGTTAAAAAAGGAGAGAAAAAAGGAGTTAAAATAGACGTAGAGTTTCCGAAAGAGGGGATATACCCCATAAAAGTAGACGAAAAGACATTATATCTGAGATATGTTGAAGATTCTCTTGTTCATGGAGAGAATGAAAAATTTTATATCGATAACAGCAAATTCTCTTGCAAAATCGATCTTAAAGGAGGAAAACTAACTTTTTATGATAATGAGAAAGTTTTTGA
>JAGLWR010000093.1 GCA_023133315.1 Methanomicrobia archaeon
GCTGGAAGAGATTAAAAAAAGGGAACGTGAAATCAAAGAAGGGAAATTTATTGATGAAAAAGAGTTGTTTGATTTTTTGAAAAAGAAAGGTGCTACCATTGAGTGAGTGGATCATAAAGGCACATTCTCTCTTCTTGAAAGATTTAGAGAAATTAAATAAGGAACATGTGAAAAGAACTGCAAAGATTATTTTAGAAATTAAGGAGAACCCCAGACGCTTCAAGGCGTTAAAAGGATTTAAAAATCATTTCAGAGTTAGATTTGATAAATATAGATTAATCTACTGTTTGAGAGATAATGAGATACACCTTGTGATTTTGGAGGAAAGAAAAAAGGTATACAAAGAACTCAAAAAGAGAAAATAATTCTGTGAAAAGAAGAACTTACTTCCTCCGAACTCCAAAATCTTTTAATCTTTCAAGAGCTTTCTTTTTCTCTTTATTTTCTATGGTCTCAACGACGTCGTGGAGAAAGTTTATTGATTTATCCATCGCTTCTCTGTTGACGGGATACGGTACGCCGTCTTTTCCTCCATACGCAAAGCTGTATTTCACGGGATCTTTCCATGACGGCTCTTCTCCATATATGAGATCGGAAACTAATGTCAATCCCCGCAAAGTCGCGCCCCCTATTCCTTCCAGGGAGAGAAGTTCTTCAAAGTTTTTTGGATCATGTTCATATGCCTTTTTTAACGCGTTCCAGTTCACCTTTTTGGGGAGCTTATAGAGAGGCATAGAGTTGTATCTCTCTCTTTTCTCGCCTGTCCACAGATCCAGGGTTTCCTGGTTTTCTGGTACGGATAATTTTTTAATCTCTGATTTTATTATATTTATATCTGTTTTAACTAAATCGAGATTTGTTTTCCTCACGTCTTCACTATCTTTGTCCACGAGGTTGAGAACATCTTTTTCTTTTATCCCGGATACTTTATTCTCGGGATCGTCAACAAAGTTGGATGTATGGTACCATTGATACCTTCTTGCATATCCTCTCGCGAGATTCATGCCCTGCTGCACAACGCACCACGTTCCTTTTTCGTCAAAAAATATGGCATGATGGTATATCGAGTAAAAATCCTGGATACATGAAGAATCTACCTTCGCCGTCATTCTACTCGCATACTTAAGAGTCCTCATCTTATTTTCTGATAATCCGAAAGACTCAGATTTGGTATCTATTTCCTGTAACGTTTTTCTTCCTCTGCCCTTGCCTCCAGCACCCTGAATTCCAAGTTCTGGAGAAAAAACATCGCTGAGAACACCGCAAACAACTGTTGTCGTGCCTGAAGAGTGCCAGTCAAATCCGAGAACACACGAAAGAGCCTGGAACCAGTAAGGATCTGCTATTCTTCTTAAACTCTCTTCAGTGCCGAAATCGTTAATCATGATGTTAAATATCTCTGCAGCTAAACCTTTCATTCTTTTTACAAGCCAGTAAGGGGCTTTTCCACCATGGAGAGGGAGATCCACATATTTTCTCATATGATCACAGTCTGAGTGTTTCATCTTTTTCCAGTACCTTTTGAGCAATGAAGATCGCTATTATGGCTAATACAAGATAGATAACGAAATATCTCAGTATCGATACATCGAGTACATCTGTCGTAATCTTGACGATACATACCACGGGAGAGTAATTAATGATACTGTTAAAAACTCCGAGGGAAGGTAACGGAATGAACATCAAAAAAGCCAGAAACATCATGAAAAGTGTGAGATAAATGTTTGCCTCTCGTATATTCGAAGAAAGCATGGAGAATATCACAGATATCGAAAAAAAGAATATCATCAAGATTAAAAGAAATATGTACAATGCAATTATATTTTTGATATACACATTCTTTCTGCTGATAACAAAGAGCCAGAGGCTCACCTGAAAGAATCCCAGGGAAATCACGGGGATAAGTTTCCCAAGTATTATCTCAAATCTCGTTAAAGGGGATGCCAAAAGAATCTCGAATGTCTTTCTTTCCTTTTCACCGACGACAGAATCTGAAAGCATGTTCATGGACAGGAACACAGGTAAAAGGATCACAATGGGTACCAAAAGACTGTACATGATCTCTATGAACTCTGGAACAACTCGTTTCTCTTTTATGAAATCTATCTTTACGATGGGGCTTCTCAGCGGATCTTCATCTTTGAAATAGTATTGTTCAATCTTTGGTCTGAGAGTATCAAAAAGATCCTCGTCTTCAGTATATACATAAAAAGCATTTTCCCTTTTCTGAACATACGCATCACCGAAGAAGTTTTTACTGTAAAAACAGAGGAGTTCCTCATCTCCTGCCAAAAACGTTACAAACTCGGTATCGTTTGTGGCAACACTTGTCTTACTTTCCATTCGTGCAACATAACTGTATGAAAATCCAATGAGAACGATACCCATGACGATGAAGAGTTGAAGTAAAAAGCCGAATACATAGATCTTTTCTGAGAGGATGTCCCTCAGTTCTTTATACGCCAAAGCTAATATCTTCATATACTCACCACAATAATTGTATTATACGCCAGATGGATCACAAATGCAATGATGAATCCTAATTTTGTTCTTTTTTTGTATCTAAAATATCCCAGTAGCCCGGAAGAACTCACGTGAATTAAGAGAGGAATAATTCTGAAAAAAATCATTTCTGTGGAAAAGAACATTGAAAAGAGCACAAATCCTGAGAGAAGACTTTCAAAGAATCCAAAGCCCAGCCCCACGAATACACCAGAAAATTTACTCTTATTCGGCAGCATGGCGAGATATTTAAGATACTCCTCAATGAAAACGATGGAGATGAAAAGTATGACTACCACTATGTCTACACTCAAAAAGAAGTACAGGGAAATTCCAACAATAATCTCCAGCAGTATCGCTCCGAGAACACTGAGACATCCCAAAATAAAGGATGCAAGATTGCCTTTTCCTATCTTTGAAAATATATCTGGTATCAAATCGATCAATCGTGGTCTCGGTCCGAAATAAAATGAATCTTTGCTGAAAAGATGGAGGGATAATGCTAAAGAAACAAGGGAAAAAGAAAGAGCCGGTAAAACACCGTAAACAATATCTAAAACAGTCAAACTTCCTTCTTCCAGACCAATAACCATAGATAATGGTGAAAGCAACGATAACGATTTTAACTCGGATATGTACAGTATGGATGTTCCGAACATAAATGCAAAGACGAGGACATAGATGACAGTGACTAACAGTGCAGATTCCTTATAGTTCTGAGAGTAAACGGAGATGAGGAGGCTGAGATTTATCACCAAAAAAGCAGCAAGTATCAAAGGAAAGATAGTATAAAGACTGTTAACTTTTCCAGTTCCATAAAGAATAAAAATCCATAAGGTTATCTGTACTACCGTAATCAGAAATACGGCGAGCATTTTCCCGAGAATGATGTTCCTCCTTTTAGTAGGAAGTACTAAAAGCATCTCTCCTGTTTTCTTTTCCTTCTCAGAAACAACAGAATCTGTTAATAATCCTCCGGACATGAAAAGAGGTAGAAGCATTATCAAAAGGATTATATACTCACTGCTTAAAGAAAACTTTAATCTTTTTATATCTATCATCTCGTCTTCTACAGAAGTAGTGGTCTCTTTTGGTACAGCCTCCTTTTTCTCTTCCCTTACTTCCTTCTCTTCTGCAGGCTCTGGTTCTGCAAAAAAATCTTTTCTATCTTTCTTTTCTATTGGTATGGAGTATATGTCGTATTCTCTGATCCTCGCTTTCCGTAATCCGTCTGAAAATCCATCGACGATAGAATCCAGATAAGATTTTGCAACATAACTTTTATCAGAGTTATTGTAATAAATCAAAAGATTGATACTTTCCATTTTGAGCATCTTCTGGTCAAAATCATCGTCAACAAGTATATACGCAACTATAGTGCCTTTTTGCAGCATCTCCATACCTTTTTCTTTTTCTAATATCTTCAGATTGAACTGATCGTACTCTTTCATTATCTCAAAGAGTTCGCACCTCTTACTCATTCCTATGGGTATAAACTCTTTCATTCCGGGTGTCGTTGAGAAAAACTTGCCACTTTGAAGGGTTTCCAGATAGATTGTAAATAAAGGTACAATTAAAATTATCAGGAAAAACTGGAGGATAAATGCAGCTGTAAACTTTTTTGAAGAAAATATTCTCTTTAAATCCCATTTTATTATTTTTTTAATCATTTTATCCCTGAGTAAGTTCTATAAAGACATCTTCCAGTGTGGGGACCTTTGAGTATATGCCTATTATACCTTCAGAACGTTCAAGTAACTCTCCCAATTCATTATACGTGCAAGAAATAATTATCTTATCCCCTTTAGATCTTATTATCTTAACATTTCTCAAATTTTTAATGAATTTCTTTGGGTTCTCGACTTCTATCTCAAATATATTCTCTTTCTTAATCAGGTTTTTTAACTCTCCCGGTGTACCCGAACTCACGAGTTTTCCGTTGTGGAGAATTCCTACCCTGTCACAGAGGTAATCGGCTTCTTCCATATAATGTGTGCAGACAATAACGGTCTTCTCTTTGCTGTATTCCAGAATAAAATTACGAATACTTTTGGAAGTCGCCGGATCGAGACCCATTGTTGGTTCATCGAAGATAAGGATATCGGGATCGTGTATTAAAGCCCTCACAAAGGAAAGTTTCTGCCTCATACCCTTGGAAAATGATTCCACTTTTGAGTTGCGTCTCTCATATAATCCTACAAGTCTAAAAAGGTCTTCAGCTATCTTTTGAAAAACATTATTTGATACTCCATACAGATCCGCAAAATACTTTACAAGTTCATACGCTGTAGGTCTCGTGTAAAGATTTGGTTCCTCTGGGATATATCCTATTCTCCTTTTTAAATCAACGGCATCCTTTTGGATATCCCTGCCGTCAATATAAACAGTTCCCGATGTGGGGCTGAGTACGCCGCAAACAATTCGTATAAAAGTCGTTTTTCCTGCACCGTTTGGTCCAACAATGCCAAAAATTTCATTTTTCTTTATTTTCAATTCCAAGTTATCGAGGGCTATAAGATCCCCAAATTTTTTCGTCAGGTTTATGGA
>JAGLWR010000094.1 GCA_023133315.1 Methanomicrobia archaeon
TTTTCCTCTTCTATTACTTCAAGGATCCGTGTTACTCGCACCATGTCAACTATATTACCCCCCCATGTTGAGTTTATCCTGCTGGACTCTTGAAAGCAGTTTTTTTCTACCTCGTCCACTCTTTTACTGGCTATGATTCCACATACCTGAAATTTTTTACCGAAACAGAGTATATCAGGCTTGACGTAATACTCGTGTGCCCACATTTTTCCTGTAATTCCACATCCTGTCTGAACCTCGTCAAAAACTAACATGATCTCGTTTTCATCACATATTTTTCTCAGTTCCTGGAAAAACTCTTTCCTGAAAAAGTTGTCTCCTCCCTCACACTGAATAGGTTCGATAATCAAGGCTGCTATGTCGTCGCCTTCCTTTTTTATCGCTTCATTTATCTGGGAAATACTTTCCTCTTCTTCTTTTTTCACATCTGCTATATGCTCTTCCAACGGAAATGTTATCTTAGGGTTTAACACTCTAGGCCAGTCGAATTTAGAGAAATACATATATTTCCTCGGATCTGCTGTATTTGTGAGGGAGATGGTATACCCTGACCTGCCATGAAATGCGTCTTTGAAATGTATGACCTTGTGGCCTCTTTCTTCTTTAATACCTCTCGAAAAGTTTTTTCTGACTTTCCAGTCAAATGAGACCTTCAATGCATTTTCAACAGCTAACGCTCCTCCAGAGATCAGGAAAAGATGCGGTAAATAATCAGGCATAGCTACCCGTGAAAATGTATCCACAAACTCGGAGGTGTATGTGGTGTATATATCTGAGTTAGCTACTTTGTTTATCGCAGGCTTAAAGATCTTTTCTTTGAACTCGTTATTATTCAGTTTTGGATGGTTCATGCCCAAAGCTGATGATCCAAAGAATGTATAGAAATCCAGGTATTTTTTCCCATCTCTTGCATCTACTATATAGCTTCCTTGACTCTTCTCCATATCGATAACGATATCGAATCCATCCACAAGCATTCTCTTTTTCAAGATCTCAAAAACTTTCTCTGGGTTTACTGACATGTACTCATCACCATTTGATATTGATCTATATAATATCAAGCAAAATTGGAATTTTACTTGATTTAATAAAGGTATAGATGTAAACCATATAAATCTTTCGGCAATGAAAGAAGAGAATAGTATGAAAAAATCAAGATCTGGCTAATGATGACTCAACAGCGGACCGGGCATGTATCTCAGTCGTGTCAAAGAGAGGAACAGAACAATCTTCTTGCTTGATTAAAAGAGGTATTTCAGTACATCCTAAAATAATTCCTTCAGCTCCTCTCGAAACAAGATTTTCAATGATTTTTTTAAATTTTTTCTTTGATGATTTTTTAATTTCCCCAAGGCACAGTTCTTTATAAATAATGTCATGGGCGATCTCACGTTCGTCTTCTTCTGGTATTATAACATCCAATCCGAACGTATTACTCAAACGACCTTTATAGAAATCTTCTTCCATTGTGAACTTTGTGCCCAGAAGACCAACTTTTTTCAATCCTTTCGATCTGATCTTTTCAGCGGTTGCATCAGCTATATGTAGTAAAGGAATAGTGATGGATGACTGAACTTCATCAGCCATTTTATGCATCGTATTTGTACATATAACAATGAAATCCGCTCCACCTTTCTCAACTCTCTTTGCAGCATCGATCATGACCTCAGTGGCTTCTTTCCATTTGCCTGCGTGTTGGAGCTTCTCGATTTCTTCAAAGTCAACGCTGTACATTATGCATTTAGCAGAATGGAGACCCCCTAATTTTTCTTTCATTGTTTCATTTATAATTCGATAGTATTCTGCTGAAGATTCCCAGCTCATACCTCCAATAAGCCCTATTGTTTTCATATATTCATTCATTGTTGGATCTATAAAAGAGTTTCTAAAGATAAGATTTAAGTTTCAAAATTGGATGAATCTATCCTTAATACCCTTTCTTTATATCTCTCAAAACAGGAAATTTTTTTCGCACCTCTTTTACTAACGAGAGATCGATTTCGCACATTAAAAGCATTTCATCGGTTTCTCCTTCGATCAGCCGTTTTCCCCACGGATCTATCACGGCAGAATGTCCGAAATACTCGAATTTGGTGTCTTTGCCGACTCTGTTGCATCCAATAACGTAGATCAGATTATCAATCGCCCGTGCTTTTAACAAAGTTCTCCAGTGTTCGATTCTTGGATACGGCCATTCTGCGCATATGATCAGTATTTCAGCTCCATTCATAGTTAATTTTCTTGAAAGCTCTGGAAATCTGAGATCGTAACATATCATCATTCCTATATTTTCTTTTAATCCTATTTTGTTTCCTGCAGCAAAAAGCCGCTCTTCATTCATCAATGAAAAGAGATGCATCTTCCTGTAAGAGGCTTCCAGTCCATGTGGAGAGACAAGATGCATTGTGTTGTAATACTCTTCTGCTTTTTCCGCGATAGTTCCAACGATGGCGATGTGATTCTTTTGGGCGACTTCTGTAAGTTTTTTAATAGTCTTCCCATCAAGTGGTTCTGCCAATTCTTTTATATCCTTCGCGTATCCAGTAGTCCAGAGTTCGGGAAATACGATGATATCTGATTTTCTTTTCACTGCCTCTTCTATAAAGGATACTCCCTTCCGTATGTTTTTCTCTTTATCCCCCAGTACGATATCCATCTGCACTATCGAGACTCTCATGATCTTTTTTAAATCCTATCTATTAAAGATTTTTGGTTTCTTTATCGATCTTTCCGTCTCTTAAAAAAATTATTCTTTCAGTTTTTCTCGCCATCTCCAGATCATGGGTTACTATTATTATCGTCGTATTAAAATTGGTGTTCAACTGCTTCAGGATCCTCATGATCTCCTCTCCTGTTTTTGTATCGACAGATCCTGTCGGTTCGTCTGCTAACAGTATCTTTGGATTATTGATGAGAGACCGCGCCGTGGCAACTCGCTGTTTCTGACCTGCCGAGATCTCGGATGGTTTGTGCAGTGCCCGTTCCTTCAGTCCAACAGCATCCAGGAGGGCCAACGCTCGTTCATATTTTTCCTGATCTATCCCTTCAGGAAGGAGTGGTATGAGAACATTTTCCAGAGCAGTTAAACTGGCTATAAGGTTATGATCCTGGAATACAAAGCCTATTTTTTCTCTTCTGAGTCTGTAAAGAATAGATTTTGGGATTTTTGCGATATCTATACCGTCTATTATAACTTTTCCGGATGTTGGGGTATCAAGAGCACCTATCTGGTCTAATAGTGTTGTTTTTCCTGATCCAGAAGGACCAACAACGCTTAAGAATTCTCCCTCCTCTATCTTCATACTCACGCCGTCTAAGGCTTTAACTATTATATCTCCAATTTTGTAGTATTTTTTTAAATCTATGAGTTCTATCATCTCACTCATTCCTCAAAGCGTCTATAGGATCTATCGAAGCAGCCTTGTAAGCAGGATATATTCCCCCAAAAACTCCAAGAGAAACAGCAAATAACATCGCTTCTCCTACAAGAACCAAGGTTATGTCGGCCTGAAATCCTCTCAAAAAAGATGCAAAAGCTATTGTAGTAAGTTTTCCTCCCCCAATACCAAGAATCCCTCCAAAAAGGCCCAGTAAAAACCCTTCAAGAAGTATCATTTTTAACACGTCGTTGTTACTCCAGCCGACAGCTTTAAAAACTCCTATTTCTTTCGTCCTTTCTATTACTGACATTAACATTGTGTTCATAATTCCTATGCCGCCAACGATGGCTGCTATAGCAGATATTGCCCATGTCATCGTCTGTATCATATCCAGAAACTCGCTTATCTGCTCTGTTTGTTCGGATGAGGTCGTTGCTTCAATGTTCGGAACTATCAGGTTTATTCGTAACGCAACTTCTTTTTCCGTTCCCGGTTTTTCAACCTTTACCCTCACCATGTGTATTATATTAGGATCAATTTCCGCTACCTCTCGTGCAATGTCTATCGGTATCGCCCGCATCTGATCCATGATAAAGTTTCCTGTCTCCATGATTCCCACGATTTCAAACTGCTTGTCGTAGAATATCACTTTACTTCCCACTTTGAGATCTTCCATCTTTGCGTACATACTTCCTACTATCATTTTGTACCTATCGCCAACCCTCAGTTCTCGTCCCACTTTTACGTCTGTAGCGGATGTGCCGATGAGTTTCTCAGCCACGGGATCGATGCCGTAGACCTCAAAACTGCTGGGCCCCTGTCCACCCCCTGTCATTGCTTCAATGTCAAAAATGATCACCACAGGAGCAACGTATTTTACGCCTTTTATATCTCTTATTTCATCTATCACCGACTCATCCATCGGTTCCACGGTAAAGAAAGTTCCGCTCGTGGTAACAGAGATATCACCGGTGAGGTTTCCCATCACGTCGAATGCGCTACTTCTCAATCCATTTGAGACGCCTACCAATGCAACTATGGCAGAGACACCTATCATTATTCCCAATAAAGATAGAAATGTTCTTGCCTTTCTCCTCAGTATATTTTTGTAAACGATCCCCAGGAAGTTCATGGACTCACTTCATTATTTTCTTGAGATCTCTGCGTTTCTTATACCACCATCCAATTATTCCTATTATAGCAAGTGCAAAAACTCCTATTAAGGCTCCTCCGTATGTTTTTCTCTCTTTCAGAGTTATGATATACTTATCCTCGAGCATTTTTTTATTGCCGATCTCATCTTCATATTCTACGAGGATCTTTATCTCACATTTTTCATTTTCCGTTTCTGAAATAACGGTGTTGAAAACTGCTACATTGCTATCCCCTTTCTTTATACCGCCGACGTAGCTCATAAAGGTTCCAAGATTTGACGAAAATCCCACTTTCACAATTTTTGCGTTCCCAGTACCAATGTTCTCGAGGTTAACAGAGAGAGTAACCTCTCCACCTTTAAATGGTATCTTCGGATCGGAGTCCACGCCCTGGATCACTATCCGGGG
>JAGLWR010000095.1 GCA_023133315.1 Methanomicrobia archaeon
TGCCAGATAATAGTGTAGATGTAGTTCTATTGTACGATACCTTTCACGTCTTGAGTGACCCGAATGGAGTACTAGAAGAGTTACATCGAGTATTGAAGCCAAACGGGATCCTATCTTTCAGTGACCATCATATGGAAGAAAATGAAATAGTGTCTAAAGTAGCGAATAGAGAGTTATTTAAGCTATCACGAAAGGGTAAAAGAACGTATAGTTTTTCGAAAGAGGAATAGCAATGGGCGACCTCAATGTTAGGCGAAATGTCGCTCGAAAGAGGTAGTTGATATGCTAAGAGTAAAAACGACAATTGATATTGCAGCACCTGCAAACCTTATCTGGAGATGGATAACAGAACCTGGAAAGGTTTTGATTTGGAACACTAACTACAAGGAATATAAAATAATTGATGAGAAAAAGGAGAAAGTAGGCACTACTTACTATATGATACAGGAGATACGCGGAGTTTCAAGGCGTTATGATTTTGTTGTTACTGAGTGGATAGAAAACAAAAGATTTGCCTTTAGAATAACATCGAAAGAAGTGGATATAGATGCGGAGCATAGCTATACGATAGAACCCACAGAAAAAGGATGCAGAGTTACATTCGAAGAAGATATTGAATTAGGTGGTGTTGCAGGCAAGATCGTAGGTCCGATTTTTGCCAAGAGAGCAATGAAAAAACATAGAGAAGAAATGCTGGAGATTTTGAAAGATTCTGTAGAGGCAGAATCATGATCTCTGCATTTTCATGTAGATTCTAAAAACCATATCCCTAAAAAAACAAAACCTTATAAATACTTCCCATATATCTTTTTTATGCAGACATGGGAATCAGTTATTCTGTCACAGATACCGATAATAGTAGTAGGATTTTTAGTTTGGGCAGAGTTCAAAAAAATGAGGAATATTCTGGAGAAAATTGAGAAGAAAATGTGATGTCATGAAGATTCTGGAGGTATCAAACTTCTTTTATCCAAAAATAAGTGGTTCCTCACGGTACTGTTATGAATTGTCACGAAGGCTCGCAAAAAAGCATGACGTTACGGTAGTGACAACTCAGTATCCAAAAAATCTTAAAAAATTTGAAACGATAGAGAATATAGATGTTTTAAGAGTTAAATCCTTCGGACTCGGATGGAATATCTCCTCTCTGTCGTGGATAGTTCCTACTTTGTCGAGAGAGGTAAAAAATTATGATTTTGTGCATCTTCATTCCTATCTTTTTTTGATATCGAATCAAACAGGATTGTTGCGCGTTTTTAAAAAATTTCCTCTTTACCTGCATCTCCATGGGGGCATGGACATACCCAATCTTAAAGGATTCAAGCCGCTCTTTAAGCGATATCTTTACGATCCCGTAGTGAAAAGGTTCATGCTGAGAACCTCCGATAAGATATTATCCATCTCCAAAAACGATATTGTCGGCATGAAAAATGCCTTTTGGGTACCGAACGGTGTCGAGATCAGAGATTTTCCTTTTATTAAAAAAAACCCTGAGAAATTGAATATAGGATACATAGGAAGGCTTGAAGAATGGAAAGGAGTAAAAAGTTTGCCGTATATCATTGAAAAGGTAAGAAAAACTAAAGATATACGTTTTCATATAATAGGAGACGGGCCACTGAGATCCTACCTGGAAAAACACTGTGATGCAAAATTTTACGGAACAGTTCCTTTTTCAGAGATCCCGAAGATCTTTGAAAAAATAGATGTCCTGATCCTTCCCTCACTGATCGAGGGGATACCTACAGTAATCTTGGAAGCATTTTCTTCTGGCTGTCCTGTGATTGCACGGGACGTTGGAAGTGTTTCTGAGCTAGTTTCCAGCGAAAATGGATTTCTGGTAAAAAATGATGATGATTTTGTAAAAAAGATTCTTTATCTATCAGAAAACAACGATCTTATCTCCAAAATGGGAAAAAATGGAAGAAAGTTGGTGGAAAAATATTATTCCTGGGACAGAGTTGTTGAGATGTTTGAAGAGGTGGTCTCATAATATTCTCATTATCTCTTCAGCTATTATTATGCCCGCCTTTGTCTGCGCCTCATTCGTATTGGCGCCTAAATGCTGGGTGAATACTGTGTTCTCCAGCTCTAAAAGAGGATTGTCAAAGGGAGGCTCGTTCTCAAAAACATCAAGGCACGCCCCATAGATTTCATTATTTTTTAACGCATTGTAAAGAGCTTTTTCATCGATTGTTCCCCCTCTTGAGGCATTTACTAATATCGCGGTTTTCTTCATCATTTTGAACTGTTCTTCTCCTATCATGTGCTTTGTTTGTGGTAGTAACGGTACGTGAAGTGTTATGATATCACTTTCTCGCAACACTTCATCGAGAGTCTTGTACACAACACCGTATTTTTTGGCAAGTTCCTCATTTATAATAACATCATACGCTATGGATTTCATATCAAATCCATTTCCGATTTTCGCTACGTGGGCGCCTATCCTTCCGTACCCTATTATTCCAATCGTTTTTCCGGCAAGCTCTATACCTCTCAGATCCTTTTTGATCCATTTATTATCTCTCAGCGAACGATCAGCTTTTATCACCTTCCTCGCAAGGGCAAGGACGAGGGCAAAAACAAGCTCTGCAACAGATTCCGACGATGCATTGGGTGAGTTTACTACCTTTATCCCTCTCTCCTTTGCAGTTTCAAGGTCTATATTGTCCAGACCCACCCCAGCTCTCCCTATTACCTTCAGTTTTTTCCCGGCTTCTATAACTTTTCTTGTCACTTTTGGCTTGCTTCTCACCACCAATCCATCAAAATCCTTTATCTTCTCAACAAGTTCTGATTCTTCCGGATTGTACATAATCTCAACTTCATACTTTTCTTTCAGTTTCTTTATTCCTTCCTCGCTTATCCTAGCTGCAACTAAAATCTTCATTTTTTCACCTTAGGAATAATATATTTCTGCAAACGTATGATCACAAAAAGCACATTTAAAAGGTTTCCCCTTTTTTGGATCGTAATAGAATGCTTCTTCACACTCAGGACATTTTATTTTAATAAAATCTTTCTTGCATTCTCCCTCTTCCAGAAACCGTGATCTGCAATTAGGACATTTCTTTGGGGCCTTTTTGACACATACCTGATACCCGCAACTTTCACATATGTATGACTTCATGAGAGTATAGTAGACGTTGTGTATATATATCTTTTTTGGAAGAAGTGCAAGAGATTGTATTGAAACGAGGGGTTAGCATCGCTTGGTTATACCTAAAATAAAATTAAGATTCCTCTAACAACGAGAGGAGTCTCTCTAATTTCTCTTCTACCTCTACGAGTATCGGACTTTTTGCCTCAGGTGGAAGATTCTTTATTTTCTGGAGAAGTGCGTCTATTTCCTGTAGCAGCTGATCCATATCCATCTCCACAATCTCAGTAGCTCCTTCTGTTAAAAACTGCTGGAACTCTGCGCCGTCTTTCAGGACGATCACGTTCTCAGGATTCGAGGCTTCGATGAGTACAATGTTCGTGATTCCCGTTCGTGTATACCGGGTCATGGTAAGTTTCCAGTACATTGTTCCTTCCTTGAATATAGGTATGGGTTCGATGAGTCTAAAGTCTGCCCAGTTTACATCTCTAAAAGTATCACTACTCTTTGCGTGTTCAATGGATTTGATAGCTCCTACACTCTGTTCATCTTCTCCTTTTGACCACGAGTATACTATACCATCTATCGCATCGACGAGAAGTACTTTCTTCAATCCATACGTTGTTCCGTACGGTTCCAATGCCATGAACCACATGGGGATTGGATTTCCATTTTCATCCTGTATCATGATAAGGTACGGCATGAAGTTTCCTTCTCCGGGGACGTCATTTAATTCTGTCTGGTCTTTATGGGCAACCCACGCGTTCCATACACCGTGTTTATACGCAAAACTTTCCCCGTATAATCGTGCGATTTCTTCAGGAAATACCTGCTGACCGCGCAATATTGGTTCTTCATCGATCTTTTCAGGCGGCACATGTTTCATGGTCCCTTCTCCGTCTATGAGGACAACGCCCCCAAACACAGGTTTTCTGAGGGGAACAAAAGTCCAGCTGTCCAGTTTATAATCAATCTTTGACACCACTGTCATGATTTTTGTATTGTTCTCGTAGGGAATGTAGAACGGGTCACTGTAATCGGACCAATAATCAATGTCTTTGTACAATCGCCAGTACAGGTTATCAGATACTCCTATCCCTTCTGCAGTTTCAAGATCTTGTTTTATCTTGATTATCTCTGTCTCTGTTTCACATGCATTTATGAATATGACTCCGTACGGTTTCATTTTAAAGTGTATCCACGTTCCATCAGGTATGAGGGCGGCATTCCACCACATTCCTCCATCGAGAATAACAAAATCGAGTTCCCCCAGCTTGAACTGTTCCAGAGTGAGGTTATTTGCCATATTATTTCTCGCTACCTGATACGGCATCAATCGTGTCGAAGTAGACTCAGGAAATGTATCGATTTCAACAATATTTGAATTTATGTCTTTGTATATCTCCACTCTTTTTCCTTCTGCCACAAACATAGAACCGACAAGAAGTATAACGAAGAAAATGGCTCCAACAACGATCGTCCACTTAAATCTATCAGAAAATAGCCGAATCAGAATTCCTGCTCCTAAAACTAGAAACGCAAGAAGAAAAGCAGGATTTGTGTAACATTTCATGAAAAATCCGTGAAAAAATGGTCTATAAATATACAGAAAAACCGATATAATCAGAACGACTATCAAAATTGCTTTTTTAATTTTTAATATATTCTCTCTCAACACTTCATCTTTTAACATAGTATCACTTTATCTCCTTTTGATATGTATTTGTTAATTCTTTTCATTTCTTTTTCTGTTCCATAAATATCTTTTG
>JAGLWR010000096.1 GCA_023133315.1 Methanomicrobia archaeon
GAAGACGTACCTGAAGACGTGCAAGCACTGTTAGACGAAATGCAGGAACACATAAACAATGCAAATACAACTGGAAACTCTATATACGCAAACAATGAACTTCTGAAAGCACTGGAGTGTTGCGAAGATATCCAGGAAAAACTGGGCATTACGTGTCCACTTTGATTTTCTTTTTTCTAATTTTTCAATTTTCTTGTAGAGATAAATTTAAATATAATCGTAGAAAGGATATATTATGTCTATGCAGATAACAAAAGAAGAGTTCGAAAAATTGAAATTGAAAGTAGAGGAAATGGAAGAGATTATCAATATAATTTTTGACAGAGAATTAATGGAAAGTGTGACGAGGGGTAAAAAAGATATCAAAGAAGGTAGAATAATTTCTTTAGAGGAATATGAAGAGAAATATACAAAGGAATAAGTGTTTGGATGTATAAGGTATTCCTATCAAAAGAAACAGTAAAAATTCTTGTTAATTTAGATAAAGAAAATGAAAGAGTAATAAGGAACAAAATAAAGAAATTGAGTGAATCGCCTGAATCTTTTGGAAAACATTTGAAAGGCATTGATCTATGGAGCTTGAAGATAGGAAAATATAGAGTTTTGTTTGAGATCAATAAAGAAAAGGAAGAAGTTTTCATAGTTACGATAGGGCACAGAAAAGATGTTTATCATAAATTAAAGGAGAAATAAGATCCAGAGGAAATAATTTCCGTACTGCACAACAAAGCAGGTAAACAGAAAAATTATTATACTCCCAATTTAATCTTTTTCATGTTATTAAAAGAGATTGCAGAGTATCTTGATGAATTTTTGGATGTTAAGAACATACAGGACTCTTGCAGAAATGGGCTGGAGATCGAGGGGAAAGAAAAGATAAAAAAAATAGGATTCTCCGTAGATGCGTGTCTGGAAAGCTTTCAAAAAGCTGTTTCAGCTCACTGCGATCTGTTGATAGTGCATCACGGCATGTTCTGGGGAGATATCGGATGTATTACAGACATCACTTATGAAAGACTCAAATATATGATAAAAAATGATATAGCGTTATATGCTGCGCATTTACCTTTAGACATACATCCTGAAGTCGGGAACAATGTCCAGCTGGCGAGACTGCTCAACCTCGAGATCGAAGCGACGTTTTGTAAGTATAGAAATATCGATGTCGGTATACTCTGCAAAAATGACACTACCTTCGATGAACTCGTACAAAGAATTCAAAACCTTTTTCCTGTGAGCTACCTGAAATTCATCAATAGTTCGAAAAAGATAGGAATCATCACAGGTTCTGGAGGGATAGGAATAAAAGACGCTGTGGAAGAGGGATGTGATACGTTCATAACAGGTGAGATGAGATATATTGATTATCATCCGATCAAAGAGTATGGGATAAATATCATCTACGGAGGCCATTACGCTACAGAAACGTGGGGTTTGAAGGCTTTGATGGATCATATACAGAAGAAATTTAATATTGATTGTGAATTCCTGGATTTAGAGGAGATAGAATGGAAAACAGAGAAATAGCAAAAATATTCTATGAAATATCCGAAATATTAAGATTTCAAGGAGAGAGTTTTAAAAGCAGGGCTTACTTTATTGCCGCAAGAAAACTTGAAAAAATGAAGAATCTGAGAGAATATTACGAAAAAAATGAGCTCGAAAAAATACCAGGAATCGGAAAAAATCTCGCTAAAAAGATAGTCGAGTATTTTGAAACTGGAAAAATCTCTTATTTGGAAAAAATAAAGAAAGGGCTTCCTATGGGGATAGACGAACTCCTCACAATACCAGGAATAGGTCCAAAAACAGCTTTATTTCTTTACAAAGAACTTAACATAAAATCTTTGAACGATCTGGAAAAATCAATAAAAAATCATGAAATAATGAAGATAAAAGGAAAAAAACTGGAAAAAAACTTGGAGAGAGGATTGAAAATCGTGAAAACCAAAAGAAGGATGCTTCTAAGTGAAGCCTTTGAAATTGCAGAAGAACTCTCGAGAATACTAGAAAATTTTGAAGTTGCGGGCTCTTTTAGAAGAAGAAAGGAGACTATAGGTGATCTTGATATTATTTTAACGAAAATTGACGAGACCTCTTTAAAAGATTTCCAGATATTAGCAAAAGGAGAGAAAAAAATTACGGCCATATACAAAAATGTCCAGGTAGATTTCAGAATAGTAAAAAATGAAGAGATAGGTTCTTCTTTACAGTATTTTACCGGTAATAAAGAACATAATATAAAACTAAGAAGAATTGCCCAGAAAAAGGGATACAAGCTGAATGAATACGGATTATTCAAAGGAAATAATAGAATTAATACAAATGAAAAAGACATATATGAAAAACTCGACATGGAGTGGATTCCTCCCGAGTTAAGGGAAAATACTGGAGAAATAGAGGCAGCTTTAGAAAGAAAACTCCCCAAACTCGTAGACATTAAGGATATAAAAGGAGATCTGCACATACATACGAAATGGAGTGATGGCCTGGATAGTATTGAAAATATTGTAAAAAAAGCAAAAGAATTAAATTATGAATATGTTGCAATTACAGATCATTCTCCTACCGTTCCCGAGGGAAACGGGTTAAGTGAAGAAAAGCTTCTCGAACAGTGGGAGATTCTGGAGAGTTACGATAACGTTTTGAAAGGGGTAGAGTGCGATATATTGAAAAATGGGTCATTGATGTACGAAGACAAGATTCTTGAGAAGGCTGATTTTGTCATAGCTTCAGTTCATATGTTTACACCAACAACAGAAACGATTCTGATCGCTATGGAAAATGAACACGTAGATGCGATAGGACATCCTACCGGAAGACTAATTGGGATAACGAATGGATACACTCTGGATATGGAAAAAATATTTGAAAAAGCTGCAGAGACAAATACCCCTCTTGAAATAAATGCTTATCCCAAAAGACTTGATCTGAACGATGTGTACATCAAGAAAGCAAAAGAATACGGAGTAAAATTTGTCATAGGTACAGATTCACACAATCTTGAAGAGATGGATAACTTCATCTTTGGAGTTTATACTGCAAGGCGGGGCTGGGCGGAAAAGAAAGATATTTTAAACTGTCTGGGATTAAAAGAGTTGAAGCGATATGTTCATAATCTTTGAAGGGATAGACGGATCGGGGCTGACGACACAGTCAAAAATTTTGAGTACCCATTTGGAGAAAAAAGGGAATAAAGTATTTTTGACAAAAGAGCCCACAAATAATCCCATAGGAAAAATTATCAGAGATATTTTAAAGGGTTCGTATAAACTGGATCAGGAAACACTGGCATTATTATTTGCAGCTGACAGAAGCATGCACATGGATAGTATAAAAAAGGAGTTAAAAGACTCTTTTGTTATCTGCGATCGTTACTATTTTTCAAATTTCGCGTATCAGATGTTACAGATAGATCTTGATCATCTTATACAGATAAATTCAAGATTCTTGAAACCTGATCTCACAATATTTTTGGACGTTCCTGCCGAAATCTGCAAAAAAAGAATAGACGAAAACAGAGAACACATAGAAATCTTTGAGCATCAGGAAACGCTTGAGAAAATAAGGGAGAATTATTTAAAAATTATAGAATCATTCAAGAAAAAAGGATTTAACATAGTGAAAATAGATGGAAATAGGAGCATAGAAGAGACACACGCTGCGGTAGCAGCGTGCGTAGAGAAGTTCCTGGAGTAATTTCTTTGGGGTGTATGATTACCTGATCTCCATAACTACTACATCTAAATACTTAAATTTGTTTTTTTTATATTTTTGTTCATTTTACTACCTATTATTGCTTAATAGAAACTAAATAAAGCACAAAAAGATTTAAAACAATAATGTACCCAAAAATAAGTCCTATTGCAGCATCTTTAAAGCTAGGCAAGAAAGTAGTTACTCCAAGTCCAAGTATTCCGAAGATTATTCCAAAAAGAGTAAAAATCTTAATAATTAAATTGAAATCTTCTTTCCTTCCCTTTTCCATATTATCTACCTTTTCCTGGCCACCCAAACGCCTCAAAAATAGCCCAAAAGATAGCTATTATCAAGAAAGCAAATGCTAAGTAGTTTACTGGTGGCTCAGCGGTAGTTACAAGTCCTGAAAGCAATATCAAGCCTACAGCAATTAAGCCAAGAATTCCCACGACTTTTATCACTATATCAATACCCATTATATCACTATATAAACTTCCTGCTTGAGTATTTAAATCTTTCGTTCTTTGGTTCTTATACGAAAACGAGTATTTTCCTAAGATTTTTAAACATGATTAGTATTCTTATATTATGAAATTATTAGTTTTGGATTTGGATGGTGTACTAGTTAAAGAAGCGTTTGCTTATAAATTGACACAAAAATATAGAGAAGAGGGATTGGAGTATGGGATTTATATACAGGAGGTAGAGTATCAATGACTGAGTTAGCTGTCAGTATCTCAAAAACACACAGAGGATTAAGCTACGACCAAATAGAAGATGAAGCAGAAAAAGTGGAAAAATATCTTTATTTAAAGGATTTCGTAGAGAGACTAAAGAAAGGTTATCTTATTGCCATCATAAGTGCAGAATATTTCAATGTAGTTGAAAAAATAGCTAAAGAACTAGGTATAAAAGATTTTTTTTTGGCAATAAAATTATTTTCGAAAATGGAAAATACTCGGGAAAACTTCAGAATCCGATAATCGAGGAGAACGAAAAAGCGAAGATCGCATTGCATTTGAAGAAAAGATATGAGGTCAGTAAAATGGTCTCAATAGAAGATGATAAAACGAATATAGAACTTTTTAAAGTCTCAGATTTTTCGATTGCGTTTATGCGGCAGAACTACTAAAAGAAGTTGCAGATGTATGTGTTGAATCGGAAAA
>JAGLWR010000097.1 GCA_023133315.1 Methanomicrobia archaeon
CCTGGGCTGGTTTTCTCTCAAAAACGAGGAAGATTTTGATAGGGCAGGCATAGATAAGATAGATCTTGCTGATTCTGCACGAAAATTTGAGGCAGGTGGAAAGAGTTTTGCTCTGATAATGGGACTTAAAAAGTCTTTAGAGATACTTCTGGATATAGGAATCGATGCCATTGAAAAAAGAGTTCTGAGCCTTTCAAAATACGTTCTCGATAACGTAGAAGATGTTCAGACGCCTTACGATGAAAAGAAAAGAGCAGGGATAGTAAACATAAAACATCCTGATGCAGAAAAAATCGTAGAAAAAATAAGAGAAAAAAAGATCCTTGTCTCGGCGAGGATGAACGGAATACGGGTTTCCACACATTTCTGGAATACCGAAGAGGACATAGATAAACTCTTAGAAATCATTCAGTGAAAAACATGATCTTTGAGACTAAAGCGAAGGACGGACTGGGAAGAATAGCAAAACTGAGTATCAATGGAAAAAACGTTGAAACTCCATGCTTAATGCCTGTTATAAATCCTAATTTGCCCCTTGTAACTCCAAAAGAGATGAAAAAGCTTTTTAAGACAGATATTATAATAACGAATTCTTACATACTTTATAAATCTTTCAATGTTGAAAATGTCCACAAATTTTTGGATTTCGATGGTGTTATCGCCACAGACTCGGGGAGTTTCCAATTGATGCAGTACGGAGACATAGACATAACAAACAAAGAGATCATCGAGTACCAGAATAAAATAGGTGTCGACATTGCCACGTTTCTTGATATACCCACAAAACCATACGTGCCATATGAAAAAGCAAAAAGAGACCTAGAAACAACGATAGAGAGGGGTGAGGAAGCAAGAATGCTGAGAGAGGGAGAACTGAACGGGACGATTCAGGGTTCTAATTACCTGGATCTACGAAAATACGCCTCTCTTCGCATGAGCTTATACGATTTTGATATCTATCCTATCGGTGCTGTTGTGCCTCTTCTCATGAAATACGATTTCTCCCAGCTCGCAGAGATTATATTAACATGCAAAAAATACCTTCCGATAAACAAACCTGTACATCTTTTCGGAGCAGGACATCCATTGACATTCGCATTGGCCGTACTTCTGGGCTGCGATCTTTTTGATTCCGCAGCATATGCTCTGTACGCAAATGATGACAGGTATCTAACCGCTTATGGTACAAAAAACCTGAACGAGATGAAATATCTGCCGTGTTCCTGCCCCATATGTTCACAATACACCCTGGAAGAATTAAAAGCATCTGAAGAAAAAACAAAGCTCTTAGCTTTGCACAATCTTTATGCTACCTACGGAGAGATTAAAAAAATAAAAGAAAGCATCCACGAAAACTCTCTCTGGAACTTTGTAGAATCGAGAATAAGAAATCATCCCCGTCTTTATTATGCATACAAGAAAATCAAAAAGTACACTGATTTCATAAGCACGATAGATCCTTTCATTAAAAAAACTTCTCTGTTCTATACAGGTGAAGAAACAAAAATGAGACCGTTAGTAACAGAAACAAAAAAAAGATTGAAAAGAGTCTCAAAAAAGAAAGATATGAGTAATCCTGTATTTAAGTATCCAAAAGCACTTTCTTTTACTTTTCCTTTCAATATAGAAACAGATATGGATTCAGATTTTGATTCAGACGTAGAATCTCTTGAAACTATATTCGATTATCAGTTTGGTAGAAAAACAGGAAAAAAATTCCTGAAAGAAACAACGGTAAAGAAAAGCAAGACGAATAGAATAAGATACATCTATAGAAAAGATCTTTTAGCGACGTTAAGAGCAAGAGATAATCTATTTACACTGACGTCTGAAGGTGCAAAAAGACTCCACAAAATTTTGAAATATCCTCATTACAGAGTGATGGCCTCCGAGGAGGCTGTACCTTTTATCCTGGAAGGAAGAGACCTTTTGTCCAAATTCGCTGTTTCGTGGGATACTGGTCTGAGGGCGTATGAAGAAGTTTTAGTTATTGACCCAAATGATTCCCTTCTTGGCGCAGGGACGCTAATGCTCTCGCCAATAGAGTTGGAATATTTCGAAAGAGGAGTTGCCGTAAAAATGAGAACGGCAGTAAAATTATAGAAGGTCACTCTCCTGGAGGATCCTTAATTCATCACCTGTAAGTTTTTCTCCATGCTTGAATCTATCGTAAATTTCTTTTCCCTGTTTTCTAAGTTCTTCTTTTTTCTTTTCAACTTTTTCGGCTTTTTCCCTCAGCCTTTGTACCTGCCTTTCGGTCTTTATCTCCTTAACTTTGTCGGAAAGTTCATTTATTCTTCTTATAGTGTCTCTCAGTTCTTCATAGTAGATGTCAAGCTCTTTATTTTTCTCTATGAGAGCGTTATGGTATCTATCTGCGATTTCTTTGATTTCTCTTGCTCTGTCAAAGTAATAAATCATTCTTTCATGAGATTTTTTGGATTCTTCGGCTCTTGTACTTACTTCCCTGTGGTGAGCATCTATCTTAGTTCTCAGATCTTTGATTTTCCTGTTCACATCTTTGAGTTTTATATCCGCATCCATTCCTTCTTCACTTATCTTGTAGTTTTCCTTGAGTTCTCGTATCCTATCAACGATTTTCTTTTCCTTGTCAAGTTTCATTACGGTTGTTTCCAGTTTCCATTCTAACTGCTCTATTGTTCTCAATACCTTGTCTGGAGGCACCGTGCAGAGTTCAAAGTTTTCATCTCTGATCTTTTTAAATTCTACTGCTTTTTCTTTCAAAATCTTTAGTTTTTCTCTTTCTTTGTCTCGCAGAGATTTGTACTTATATATCTCTTCATTTATACGATTTCTCTCGTCTCTTTGTTTTTTTCCAAGCCCTATGAGCTCTGAGAACTTTTTGTTTTCTTCATCTCTTTTTTTCTTGAGATCTCTTGTCTCCTTTGTCATGTTTTTTTTGATTTCTTGCAGTTCTCTTTCTTTCTTTTGCAGAGAGGCAAGCTCTTTTTTCAGCTGATCGATCAACGTATCTCCTCCGTCGCTGTTTGCACAGCTACTTTTATAGAAGGTATTTATAAATCTTGTCGGTGTTATATATGAGTGTGAAGAATGTTTTTATAAGAGTTTCGGTTTTCAACATATTATATTTTTCCGTATGCGTAACAATAATCTATATCTTAGAGCTCAGTCGATACCTTTTAATACCTCTGGCAGCAGTCATAATATTCTGGGCAAGATACAGTTATAAAATGAACATAGAGGCGTTGAAAAGAGAAGATATTTTAAAAATGGAAGGTAGGAGAGGAGTGGTGATCGAAGAGATCAATCCTTACGGTACGGTAAAAATAGGAAATGAATACTGGAAAGCCTACGCAGAAAGGACAATACCGAAAGGGAAAAGGGTTAAAATTATAAGGAGTGAAGGATTAACATTAATCGTAGGTGCTGAAAATGATAGCAGGTAAAAAGGTAACATTGAGAGCATTAGAAAAGGAAGATCTGACAAATTGCTGGAAATGGATAAACGATCCTGAGATAACCGAAGGACTTGGTACAACATTTCCCATGTCCAAATATGAAGAAGAAAAATGGTACGAGAAAAGTATTGGCGATGAGAGAAATAAATATTTTGCCATAGAAGTAGATAAAAAGCATATAGGAAACATAGGTCTTCATGAGATAGACTGGATAAACAGAAAAGCTACACTGGGGATCATGATCGGGGAAAAAGATTATTTGAATAAAGGATACGGTACAGATGCCATAAAAACGATCTTAAAATTTGCCTTCGGCAATTTGAATCTCAATAAAATCCATTTAACCGTATTTGAGTACAACAAAGGAGCAGTCCGGTGTTATGAAAAATGTGGATTCAAGAAAGAAGGTGTAATGAGGGAAGACGTATTTAGAGACGGTAGATATTACAATACACTGTTTATGAGCATTCTCAGAAGTGAGTTCAATGGAACGTAAACAATGGATGCGATAGCATGAAGGGAAAAATAGATCCGTCAAAATTGAAAGACCTTGTTTTCCCTTTTTTGGGAGTTAAAGACGATAAAGTAGTAGTTGGTCCAAAGGTGGGTGAGGATGCTGCTGTTCTAGATCTCGGCGAGTTTTATTTAATCGTTTCTTCAGATCCGATCACAGGTGCTGAAGAAAACATAGGTTTTTATGCTGTTAATATCAATGCTAACGACATAGCTACGATGGGTGCTGTTCCAAAGTATTTTTTGCCCGTAATAATGCTCAAAGAAGGATCTGATGAAAGAGACGTAAAAACAATAATGAAAGACATCGATTCAGCTTGCAGGGAGCTCAACATTTCCGTAATCGGGGGACACAGCGAGATAACTCCAAATTTAAAGGAAACCATAGTTTCTGCATCCATTTTGGGAATAATAAAAAAGAACGAGGGAATGATAACATCTTCAGGAGCTAAAACAGGAGACAGTATAATTCTCACAAAGGGTGCAGGTATCGAAGGCACATCAATTCTGTCAAATGATTTTCACGATCTTCTTAAAAATAAAATAGATGAGACTATTCTGGAAAATGCAAAAAGATACATGAAAAAACTCTCTGTGGTAAAAGAAGCATTAATCGCACGAAGATATGCAACTGCGATGCACGATCCCACGGAGGGAGGAGTTCTCGGCGGCATTCACGAACTCTGTGATGCCTCTGAAAAAGGATTTTTTGTGGATATTTCCAAGATAATCATCAACGAAGAAACGAAAATGATCTGCGAAGCATTAGAGATCGATCCTTTCGCTCTGATCGGCTCCGGTGCTCTTTTAATCACATGCCCAGAAAAATACTCCAAACTTCTCATCAAAGAATTAAGAGAGAAAAACATAGAAA
>JAGLWR010000098.1 GCA_023133315.1 Methanomicrobia archaeon
TTTTTTCTAAAAAAGAAAAGGGTTACGCCGGGGATGGGATTCGAACCCATGTGTTCAGAGAACAATAGATCTCGAGTCTATCGCCTTACCTGGCTCGGCTACCCCGGCTTATGACTACACTCTATTAAAAGTAAGGGAGCAGAATATATAAAAAACTATCATTGTACGCGAGCCAAGGAACTTGTAAACATAAAAAAAGATTAAAAAAAATAAAAAAGAAAAATTTACCATTCTATTCTTATCGTGTACGTAAGTATGGTTTCATCATTTTCTGGAACCTTCACGTACCACACGATGGTATACGCATCTTCTTTTTCCCAGTCGTGTGAAGATTTCGTTACTTTCCAATCTCCCCAGACTCGCTCTATGACTGCGATAGTAACATCTTCATCCTTGTGATTTCTCAAAGAGACCTCATAACTTATCTCAACAACGTCGTCTCCTATTCTATCGTATTCCATCTGTTTCCTTTCTCCTACGAGATCGAAAGCATCACCGAGGTAGATTCTTATTTTTTCGTCCCTTGGTGTATGGTCGATCATGTCCTCTCCTATAAACTGCAGCTGTCCCTCGAAATCTTTTTTATAGACCCGTATCTTACCCTGTGGGAGAGGCATGCCCATGTTGTTCTTTTCAGTATTTTCCAGGCTCAGCATTGTCTTTATGTTGTTGTCTCTACTGTATCCGTAATAATAGTACCAGCCAGTGTCAAAAACATATTCTTTCTCCACGGAAACGTTATCTGCTTCGAAGAGAGTCACCTGTTTCTGCTGATTGTCCAAAACGTCTGTTGTTCTCTGGAGAGTATACATGTGATACTCAAAAAAGGCTTCTTCTACGAACTGTGTGGGTGCTGGCGCGGCTTTCGCTTCTTCCACCATATATTCTTCTCTTCCAGCTTCGCCCACTCTGTGTACCTCGCCGGCGATGAGCTTTAGTTTTGCATTCTTATAAGACGCACCGCTTGTATTGTTTATAGTTACCCAGCTCGTCAGATCAACTTTTGAATCGTCATCGTTCACTATCGCAACGTAATCGGCATTCCAGTTCAATCCCGATGTCATGTATGAAAGTTGTATCTCGTGATCGCCCTTTCTATCTGTATCGAGAAGCCATTTTAACGTTGGTTTTGTAATCAATCCTTCTGGAAGTTTCGGAAGCGAAACCTGCTCCGATTTTAAAATATGCACACCATCATCGTTCTGAATTATCAATTCATCTCCTGAAAAGCTCAGCAGAGTTCCTTTTGTCGTGTTTCCATTTTTATCGACTATTGTAATCTCTTTTCCTATGTATTTTTCATAGATCTTTTCTTTGCTGACAAGATCATAGAGATAATTCTGTTCCAGAATGTGAGTATTCGCGGTAAGATCCGTTATACTTACAGAAGTAGGATCTATCAGTTTTGCAACATCTTGAATCATAACAGTATTCATTCCCCTGTCAAGATCTATCTCCCTTGTTTCTTTCACTACTCCGAAGTTCTGGTTATAGATCGTAATTTCCGTAGTTCTTTCTGCGTTTCCTGTGACGCAGGCAGATATCACGATTATCCCTATGATTCCGCCAATCAAAAACATCTTATTTTTCATTCGATTCACCTGGTCACTGTATGATTTATAGCATATATAAGGTTTTGCTTATACTTCAACAATTTTTGAAGTTATCGAAGATAGTACAGAATTATTGGAAAAAGAAGAACTCCCATGCAGTGAGATTTTTTAATTCCGAAGATGTGGGGAAGAATACCGATCGCAAGGGATGTAACGAGAACGAGCAGCCCTATAAAGCCTGTGAACAAGAAAATCAGAAGTATTAGGAAAGTGAAGATAAGAATGCAGAGTTTTGTGTATGGAATTTTTTGGATGATGCAAACGCCCACTTTTCCGAAGTATAAGTTTAAAAATACCGCTATCCCGGAACTTATTAAGATTACAGACAGAAATATGAGGAGAGTATTTCTATCTATCTCTATAATTTTCTGGATGGCGATGATAGCACCCGATCTCGGTTTTCTGATTGTGTATAAAGCGAGTAAAGAAAAGATAGCATTGCTCGTGTTTACCCCCGAACACGCTATTATGAACGCTCTGCTGTCGTGTATTTTTTTCTTTAACTTAACTATCTGGACAAGAACAGTCGCTTGCGCATTTCCAAGTCCTGGAAAAAACGCAACGAACATTCCTGCCAGTGACCCTTTTATTATACTCTTTAAGATCTCCATCTTTGGAATAAGAAGTTTAAAATCAAGAGGCTGAACTGGAAAACTGTTTTTATTCTTTAAACTGAAAAAAAGGATACTGAGTCCAAAGAGTCCCGTGAAAACGGGAAATAATTTTTGATCTTCCGGCAAGATGTGAGAGTTAAGAATGATGTACCCGAGTATTCCCGAGAGAAAATAAACAAATAAAGAATAGAGTATCTTAATACCTCTCTCTGTAAGAATCAATAGTACACTGATCAGGATCAAAAAATATCCCATTCGCGGATATAAAAAACTGTAAACGAGAGGCATGACCGCGTAAACAGGAAAAAATATCAGAAAAGACACGAGCATCGACCCTAAACTTCCTACTGCAGTGAGTTTTATAGCTTCCAGCCCCCTGCCTTCAAGAAGCATTCTGTGGGTAGGTAATACTGTCAGTGCTGTGGTTTCGTCAGGGATGCCCAGGAGTGTAGAAGGAATGAAATCCAAAAAAGTGTGCGTTATCATTAACGCTACGATCACGATACAGGTCTCAAAGGAAGGATTTACGATGTAAAAGAAGGGGATCAGTGTATTGACGTGGATACCTGGAATTAACCCCGTCACTGTACCTAGTCCCACACCTATGAGAGTATAAAGGATAGCTTCCCATGCCCCTAGCATTATCTATGATAGTTCTCTCGGTTTATAAATGTTGGTTTTCGATTGGATAATACAACACTAACAATGAAAAGAGATCACAAAATATTTAAAATCGGAGAATTAAAAAGTAATTAGAAATATAATTATACGACAATTGAGTGAATAATATGAAAAGAACTTTGATAATTAGGCAAGAGTTGAGTAAAATTGATAAAATAATAGATGAATTAAAGAAGAATAAGGAGATTGAGGCGATATATCTTTTCGGCTCTTATGTCAGGGGAAATGTAAAGCCATTCTCTGATATAGACATCTGTGTGATTACCGAAAAAAATATCTCAAAAAAAATAAAGGAGGAGATATTGAACAATTCATCTAAAAAAATAGATATTTCTATATTCTGGGATCTTCCTCCTACCATGCGATTCAGAGTTATAAAAGAAGGTAAGCTTTTGTATAAAAAAGATGATCTAAAATTACAAAGGATCAAAATAGATACATTCAAAATCTATTCAGATTTTCAGCCGACGATAAAGAAACATTGCTCTCGCATTATAGGTGAATGAAATGTATGACATAGAGCGAATCGGGAAAATAATAAGCAATATTGAAAAATACTTTAGAGATTTAGAAGAATTAAAAATAGAAAAAATATAGGATTTGTAGGATAAAAGAAACTTTTATGCTCTATCAATGGCTCTGTTTTCTGTTCTCAATAGAACAATAGATTTGGGGAGTGAAATCGAATTAAAAGAGGTGAAAAAAGATATTTAGATACACAATTATTGTTGAAAAAGCAGGAAGTAATTATTCTGCTTATTGCCCAGATTTACCTGGGTGTATTGCTACAGGAGCAACAGTAGATGAAACTATTGAAAGAATGAAAAAAGCTATAGAATTCCATATAGATGGACTAAAAAAGGAAGGATCGGAAATACCCAAACCTTCCGTTAAGGCTAAATCTATAGGGGTAGTGGTATAACTTTTAAGAATTAAAATCTTAATATGAACCTACAAATAAAATGTCAAAAAGATTGGGATATCTAGAGCCCTTTTTGAACTTCAAGAGAACTATATGGAAACTCTAGATTTTCTAATGTAAAAGTTTAGATAATAAAAACGAAATACTTAAGAAGATAAAGAATGAAAGAAGTATAAAATGTAAGGTAATTATATGAATCTCATAAAAATGAAAGAAGTCAAAGGAAATGTAGTAATGACTAAAGAGGATTTTGACGAGCTAATAAGTGAAATAGAATCTTTAATAGAGACAGTAGAGATATTAAGTGACAAAAATTTAGTTAAACAAATAAAAGAAAGTGAAAGAGATATTGAGGAAGGGAGAGTTTCTGAAATAAAAACGAAAGAAGATTTAAAGGAGCTGTTCTTGAAGTGATTTATTGGATATTATATACTAAAACATTCCAAAAGCAGATACAAAAAATAAAGGATAAAGATAAGACCTTATCAGAAGAAGCAATGAAGAGAGTAGAAAAGTTACAAGAAACGCCATATTTAGGAAAACCATTAAAATATGGACTTTTTCCATATAGATCTGTTAGGATAAGGGGTAAATATCGACTTATTTATCGGATCTATGAAGAAGAAAAGAAGATTATTCTGATTGCCTTGGGGCATAGAAAAGAAGTATACAGATTTATGTTGCTTTCTTCTACTGAAAAAGATTTTGAGAATATTTAAATAGAGCATACAACGTCTCTAATAAGACCTCCAGAAAATTATCAAAGAAATCTTGTAAAAGAAATCCAGATTTTTTTAATTTCTTTATCTTCTCTTTTAATTTTTGTTCTTGATATTTTATCTCTTGTTCTTTTGATGACCCATTTATTTTTATACTGTTGTAACATTAAAGTATGATAGATAATCCTCTATCGTGTCACCATTGGCATTTGTCGCGACGACACGTACATCGTAAGCACCAAGTGTCGCAT
>JAGLWR010000099.1 GCA_023133315.1 Methanomicrobia archaeon
AGATGTGCAGGCATTACGGCTGCGAGCGTTGCACTGGCTGATGCTGGGATACCCATGAAAGATCTTGTACCCGCCTGCTCCGCAGGGAAAGTGGATGGTGAGATAGTTCTCGATCTCTGTAAAGAGGAAGACAATTTCGGAGAAAGTGATCTTCCGATAGCAATGATCCCGCGGACAGAAGAGATAAGTCTTCTGCAGATGGACGGAAACCTGACGGAAAAAGAGCTGAAAGAAGCTTTGCATCTAGCTCAGAAAGGATGTAAGATCATTTATGAAAAGCAGAAGGAAGCTTTAAGAGAAAAATACAGAGGTGAATAATCATGACTGAGATAGATCTTATATCCCACATAGAAAAAGATTATATCTTAAATCTTGCTAAAAAAGGTGAGAGAGAGGATGGAAGAGGTTTTGATGAACACAGAGAGTTAATTTTACAACCCGGAATCATCAAAAAAGCCGAAGGGTCTTGTTTGGCGAGTCTGGGAGAAACAAAGGTTCTAGCAGGTATCAAAGTAGATAGAGGGGAGCCCTTTCCCGACACACCCAATCAAGCTGTTATGACAACAAACTCGGAGTTAATCCCCCTTGCCAGCCCCTTTTTTCAGTCCGGGCCGCCTGGAGAGGACTCTGTAGAACTTTCAAGGGTCGTAGATAGGGGCATAAGAGAAGCGCCGGCTTTAGACATGTTGTCGTTAGTAATAAAAGAAGGGGAACTGGTGAGAGTGGTCTTCATCGATCTCCACATGCTGGACAGTGATGGGAATTTGTTTGATGCTTCCAATATAGCTGCTGTGACAGCTCTCCGTACGGCAAAGATTTCTGTACTCGATGAAGAGGGCAACCCTACAGAGGATCTCATACCACTTTCAATGCTAAAAACTCCGATCTCATGTACATTTGCAAAAATAGGCGAAAATATTTTTGTGGATCCGAGCCAGAATGAAGAAAGATCGCTGGACGCACGATTAACTGTAGTAACCGAGGATAAGGGCTGTATTTGTGCGATGCAGAAAGGGGGAGATGGTCAGTTTTCCGTGGATGAGATCATGGATTGTGTAAAAAAATCTATAAAAATGGGAAAGAGGATCAGAAAAACTATTTTGGATATCGCAAAAAAACAAGATTTATAAAGGAAAGATAAAAGTGATTTTTATGGGTAGCGCTAATAGGTTTGGAGTTAAGGCTGGAAAAGGCATCAGAGATAGAGTCAACAAAATAGAGAAAAATATGAGGATCAGACATAAATGTCCAAAATGTCAGAGAAAAAGTGTGAGAAGGATATCTACAGGGATATGGGAATGTAAAAAGTGCGGATTGAAATTTGCAGGAGGAGCTTACCTTCCCGAAACGGATTCAGGAAAAATTGTAAAAAGAACGATAAAAAGGGTGAGTGAAGGTGTATAAATGCATCAAATGTGGAGAAATCCTGGATAAGGATACTCTGGACTTTTCGCAAAGTGTTAAGTGTCCATTTTGTGGTGGAAGAGTTTTAATTAAACTAAGGCCACCTATTCCTAAGAAGGTAGAGGCAAAATAGATGCTCATAACGAGTTCAAGGAGAACGTCTCCAAAAGCAAGAATTTTTTGTAAGGAACTGGAAAGTGTCATTCCTCTCTCTTTTTACCTGCTCAGAGGTAAAAAATCCCTGAGAAGTATTATCGATCTAGCCTATGAAAAGGGCATGGATAGATTATGCATAATAGAAACGAAAAAAGAAGAACCTAGCAGAGTCTCGTTTATAAAAGTAGATCTGGATTGGCAGTGGATAGGTCATATGGATATTTCCGCTTCTTTAAGAGGAGAGAAGATACCCTCTATAGATGAGGACATTGAGTTGAGTATACAGGGAAAAGGAAAAGACCTCGAAGATCTTGCTTATTTTTTTAATGCCAGCTCTGAGGATAGTTATGCTATATTATATTTAGAAAATAATACAATAAACTTTTATAGAAAAGATATCTACAGTAACTTAGTAGGACCCGAGATAAAGATTATGGACCTCTACAGGTATGATAAAAATGGACAGAACGATCAAACTTAGAATATATACTCCGAACAAGGACATAGTGTATAAAACGTTAAAAATGGAGATAGATTCTGCGCCCTACAAAAAAACGTCTACCGTATTTGAAAATAACGAAGATTCTCTCTACCTGCAGATCAGTTCTGATGATCTCTCAGCTTTACGAGGAACATTCAACTCTTATATGAACTGGCTGAAGATAATTGTAGAGAATTTGGATGAGAAACCTTTTTAATGGAGGTACAGATACACTTCTTATGAAAATTATAGTGCACGGCGGAGCTTGGGCAATACCTGATGATGCTGTGGAAGATCATCTGAAGGGGGTTACCCGAGCGGTAAAACGAGGATTGGAAGAAAAAAATGCTTTTGATGCTGTAGAAGCAGCTATAAATACGATGGAAGATGATCCTACGTTTGACGCGGGATATGGATCCTTTTTGAATCAAAATGGAGAGATAGAGCTAGATGCTATAATGGCAGAGAACTCTCGTTTTGGTGCTGTCGCAGGAGTGAACAGGATAAAAAACCCCATTTCACTGGCAAAGAAGATTTTAGCAGATAATGAAGTAAATTTTATTATAGGCAGAGGAGCCGAAGAGTATGCTGAAAAAAATGGTATATCTCTTTGTGATTCGAAAGAACTTATCTTGGAAAGAGAATTAAAAAGATGGAAAAAGATAAAAAAAGAAAATAAAAAGCCCAGGGAGTTTTTTCACGATACAGTTGGAGCCGTCGCTTTAGATAAGTACAGAACTATTGTTGCGGGAACCTCAACAGGAGGAACGCCGAACAAGATACCGGGAAGAGTTGGAGATACGCCGTTATTCGGTGCTGGATGTTATGCAGACTCTTCTGTCGGTGCTTCTGCTACAGGATACGGGGAATCTATCATGAGAGTACTTCTTACCAGAACCGTAGCGGATCTATACAAAAAAATGGAGCTCAAACAGGCGTGTAAAGAAGCACTTTCTGCATTAAAAGATATTGGGGGATATGGAGGCGTTATCACGCTGGATGTCAAAGGAAATTTTGGATACAGCTTTAACACCCCAAGAATGGCTTGTGCGTTTAATGAAGGCAATAAAATAAAATTTTTTGTTTAGAGATCATGAATATCTATACTGTGGAAGATGAGCCGTGTTTGGTAATAGATAACGAGAAAAAGATACTGGTAGTTGCTGATTTGCATTTGGGTATAGAATATGAGTTGTATACAAAGGGGGTAAGACTCGGGAGCGTAACAAGGAAAATAAAAGAGTCTCTTGAGAAGATCGTTGAAAAAAATGAGATAGACGAAATAATATTTCTGGGTGATCTAAAACACAACATTCCTTTAATTTCGTTCAGGGAAGAAAGGGATGTGCCCCATTTCCTAGATCTTCCGGTCGATTTCAGGATTATAAAAGGAAATCATGATGGTAATATTGAAACATTGACGAGTAAAAAGATACACAATAAAATTTTCATAGATAACATACTTTTAACACACGGGCACTTAAAGATAACAGAAAGACCTGAGTGTATCATTATAGGACATTCCCATCCCGCTGTCACGTTTAGAGACGATATTGGCAAGGTCACAAAGGAAAAATGTTTTCTATTTGGGTCTTTAAAAAACGAAAAGAGTAAAATAATAGTAGTACCTGCGTTTTCTCCTTTGATAATAGGAATATCTATAGACAAGGAAAGGATTCCAGGATATTTCTTTAAAAATGATCGCATAGACATGAAAAATTTAAAGATATACCTTCTGGATCATACGTACCTTGGCAAGTTCAAGGATCTTGTATAGAAAGTTTTATATTTTCATAGATTTTTCTTCTGTTATGGTATTCCTTCCTCTTTCGGATAACGTTCCGGGCAAGAGAACACCCTATATAATGTATGGTATCATCTTGATCAATGTAATTGTTTTCATATACGAGTTTTATCTGGACTTACTCCATCCAGCCAAATTTGATCAGTTTGTGAATACGTATGCCTTAATTCCAAGGGATATAGCACATTTTGAAAATCTGGAGACGCTAGTTACTTCCATGTTTCTTCACGGTGGATTTATGCACATCTTCGGGAATATGCTTTTTTTGTTTATTTTCGGCAACAATGTTGAGGACTGTATGGGTCATCTTAGATTTTTTTCTTTTTATATGCTCTGCGGATTTGCGGCCTCGTTTCTTCAAGTGGTGGTAGATCCCGGTGTAACAATACCAAATCTCGGAGCATCCGGAGCGATTGCAGGCGTTCTCGGGGCTTACATGATCACATATCCAAAAGCAAAGGTGAACACACTCATATTTCTCGGTTTTTTTGTCATGATACGAAGAGTTTCCGCCCTCTTCTTTTTGGGTGCATGGTTTGTGATGCAGTTATTTTCAGGCGTTGGATCAATAGTGGGTGCTTCCGGAGGTATTGCATATTTTGCGCACATTGGTGGATTCTTGGCCGGAATTCCTCTCTGTTTCCTTTTCAGAAAAGAGATAAGGAAAAGAGATGAATGGGAAGAATTGATATCCAGAGATTACAGGTGAGAATTTGAGATATTTGCTTTCTCTTATTTTCATTATTCCTATTTTAGTTATTTTTATGTATCTGTATGCAGATATCGAAGTAACGGAGTGGTATAACAACGCCGATGCTGCGTTGAGCGTTACATTCGACGACTGCGATGAAAATCAGTACCAGTTAGCGCATCCAATAATGGAAAAATACAGTATCAGAGGAAGCTTTGGCATCGTTACATCGTGGGTGGGAAAGAC